>JALVCY010000313.1 GCA_027009605.1 Saprospiraceae bacterium | reverse complement strand
AAGTTGAGGAAGGTTGAGACGATTTGGGTTTTTATTGGGGATTTTACTTCATTATTCAACATTCGGCTGTTACAAAGGTGTCGCACCTACGGCGCTCTATGCATGGTGATTGTTCTGTTCATCATTTGATATTCTGCTTGGTTTTTAAGTTGAGGAAGGTATATATTCAGATTAGTTAGTTATGCTATGATTTCCGGAGATTTCTATTCATCATATTGTACTTAGTGCCCTTAGTAAAGCAGCCTTCGTCCCCTAGTGAACTCTCCATTCCATTACTTCCAACCAAAACCCAAGGAGAAAAAACACCATTTTAACATTCTGTAAAGCAACAGAACCACTAAAAACTTAGTTATTGAGTAAAATTGTACAAAAATGAAAAAGATATTGATTTTTAGTCTAATAGTGATGGCCGGCCAACTCGGGCTTGCGCAAGAACCCGACATACTCACTGCTAATCAAGAAACATTTAAGATTTACTATAGATTTAATCGGACGTATTACATCGTACGCAATAAGAAAAAGGTCTATGAAAATCTAAAATTTGCGAAAGTGGTATGGCCCAATATCCAAGTCATTGACGCCAAAAACCATAGCTTCTATCTCAATGAAAAGCTTAAAAGGACAAAAGGCGGACCTTTGCAAATGGGATTTTGTGGCACTGTGCCCAACTACACCATGACCATCCAATCGCTAGGCGACCACTATATCGTAACCAAAGATGAGACTTTTTTTGACCAAGGCAATAAGATACCACCGGATACGATACTCACTATAGCCAAAAATCAGGTCGATAGCTTATATTTTGTCAATCAAGCGCACCGCTTTTCTTTTACCGAAAATTATGGGTTAAGCCAACCGGCTAGCCCCAATCCCAATCTCCTCCTTTTCAAAAAAGGGTCTAAATATGGCTATTACTCCATAAATAAAGAAGGAAAGTGGCAAAAAAGCCCTTTGTATGATAAAATAACCATCGAGGACGGATTGCTCAAATGCTTTAAAGATGGATTGGTGGGTTATCAAGGCATCAATGATGCCCCCAAATATAAGTCTATCTCAAAATTTGATAATTATCTCGCCCGCTTTGAGTTGCCCAATGGACAAAAAGGATATTTGGATGCGGATGGGAAGGAGTATTGGGATTAGTTGATAGTCTGCCCGTTTTAGTGCAAAGGTTTTGTAGAGTTTTTACTTCTTAACTCTTAATTCTGCATTCTTAACTCTTAATTCTGTTGGAATGGCTACCGCCCGGAAGGAGTTAAGATTGACGATATACGAATTACGATTTTTGAAGGGATGCGGATGGGAAGGAGTATTGGGATTAGTTGATAGTCTGCTGCTAACGAAAGTCTTTCACCCAAAATTTGTCCAACCTAGCTCCACCGGGTCGGCAAGCAGGTTGAACAAAAATGTACTTACTCAGTATTAGTTAAGAAATACGGAGCGGTTTTCTTGTATAAATTCTTTTGCCGTAATCGGTTTATTTTCGGTAATCATTTCAAAGTCATTGGTTGTCGAAGTAAAATTACCTGCTTCTACTGCGGCATACAAATTGCCCATAAAATCAACCAGTTCTGCCGGTAAGTTATAACTAAGCAAAGTGGCTTTATACTCATCATTACTTGGTGCAACATTGGTTACTTTTTTGCCCAAAACGCTGGAGAAAATATCTGCTAATTCCGCATGGCTCAATGATTCCTGCCCGGTAAGCGAATAAGCTTTACCGAAGTGTTTTTCCGGATTTTCCAAGATGATGGCACTGGCCTTTGCGACATCATTTACATCAATATAGGCCGTCTTGCTGTCTTTAGTTGGTAAGTAGATACTACCGGCTTTTATGGCTTCTACATCATAGTTGATGAAATTTTGAAAAATAAAATTGGGTCTGACAATGGCATAATTTATTCCACTATCAGACACTATTTTTTCTGTTTTACCCATCGTGCTTTCTAGATTTTTGTCTGCCCCATATAAGCTCGAAAGTAAAACAAAATTCACCTTTGCTTTTTTGGCTTCTTCGAGAAAAGGAATAATTTTTTTGTCAAAATCGGCAAAATTCGGTGGGGCAATTAAAAACACTTTGTCAATCCCCTTTAACGCATCTTCAAACGTTTCAGGTTGGTTCCAATCAAAGCTTACATCCAATCTGGCTGCTCTACTGGCCAAATTCATTTCTTGAAGTTTTTTTAAAACGGCACTTCCAAACGTTCCTGTAGAACCTGTTACTAAAATCATTTTTTCTGTTTTTTTTGTTGAAAAATTTTATTTGTTACGCAAAGATACTATTATTAGTTTATAATTGTAACTGTTACCAAATGGTAACTATGGAAAAAGTGGTTACCGCGAAGTAACTATCGCAATGAACAAAGCGCCATACTCTTTTGCCACAATGCATCCGCAAGTTCTTTATCGTAAGACAATGCAGATGATTGCTCCATATCCAATCTATTAAAATATTTACCGGACACACCCTGAACATCAGGCGAAGTACTCAAATAAATCAGTGGTTTAGCTCCTTCTTCAGGGCTGATTCTACCCGCTGAAAAGGTCTTAGTGGAACTCCTGTCTTCTACGCCAAACTTAGTTTTTATCACTCCCGGATGAACGGCATTAATGGTCGTATCAGAACCATCTAAAAGATTGGCCAATTTATAAGTAAAAAGAAGATTAGCCAATTTTGAATCACTATAAGCCGTGAAACCATTGTAATCATTGGTATGCATAAGATTATTGATGTCAATTCTCCCACGTAGATGCAAGTCCGATGCCACCACAACAATACGTGAATCCCGTGTTTCTTTTAACAAATCAAGCAATAAAAACGTGGTCAAAAAATAGCCCAAGTGATTGACTGCAAACGTTAGCTCTAATCCGGCATCAGTTACCTGTCTTTGTTGGCTCATCATTCCGGCATTATTCACAAGAACATCCAATCGATTATACTTCCTTTTAAAAGTTTCTGCAAAGGTCACAATGGATGACTGAGAAGAAAAATCACACATCAGTAATTCCACATTTTCATTCTCTGAGTATTCTATTACTTCCGTCAAGGCTGATTGCCCCCGTGTCTTATCTCTTGCGACCAAGATAGTAGTTGCCCCCATTTTAGCCAATTCTTTTGCTGTAACCAATCCAATTCCGGATGTGCTTCCTGTTACGATGCAAACTTTACCCTTCATGATATCCATTTTTTTTGTAACTATGAGTTTACTCCTAAAAGTCGGATGTAGTGGCTTGCTCTTGAGTCCACAAAATTTTATTTGGTTTTCTCTTTTATTTTAACCCTCTAAATCCCCCTTTGAAATGGGGGACTTATGGTAAACCAAATAAAATTTTGTTCATCGCTTTGATCTCTGGCGGAGTGGACTTTTCGGAGTGGACTCAACTATTTAGCCACCCGCTAAT
>JALVCY010000312.1 GCA_027009605.1 Saprospiraceae bacterium | reverse complement strand
AATCGTTAACTCTCACTACTCATCACTCACTACTCACCACTTTCTTTTTCCGCAGATTTGCGCAGATTTACTTCCCGCAGATATACGCAGATTTGCTCTTTCTAGGCAATCGTTAACTCTCACTACTCATCACTCACTACTCACCACTTTCTTTTTCCGCAGATTTGCGCAGATTTACTTCCCGCAGATATACGCAGATTTGCTCTTTCTAGGCAATCGTTAACTCTCACTACTTATCACTCACTACTCACTACTTCTTTTTCCCCAGATTCCCGCAGATTTATTTCCCGCAGATTTAATCTCTCACTACTCACTACTCGTCTCAACCAGCGCAGCGTCTCAACCACGAAGTCCGTAGGACGAGTTCTCAACCAGAGAGCCGAAGGCGAACGTCTCAACTTCTTCAACTAGCGCAGCGAATCAACTAACGAAGTCCGAAGGACAAGTGAATCAACTAGCGCAGCGAATCAACTAGCGAAGCTTGCGAGCGAATCAACTTCTTCACGGCATTCCAAAACCAAGTTTTACAGATGTGGAGCCAGCAATTTGTTTCCGTCTGGGTTTCGATTCAGCTTGCCAAAGACTAGGTTAAGTCCGGCTCTAAAATGAATATCATTGGCATTAGTAGGGAATAAATAGCTCAGCGCATTATCCGAAAGGAGGTAAAGTTGAACCGGCCCCAGCTTGAAGGTTGCGTTTAATCCTAAGTGGTCTATTTCACTGTTTTTGTAGGAGACGATGCCTCCTAATCCCAACCAATTCGTCACATAAGTCCGGGCACCAAGCGCAAAGGCGGGGCGCATCTGATCCAATATAGATGTGGCGTCCAGCATGGCACTTAACGTGGTTTTTTCGCCAAATTTATATTGTGCACCTAGTGTAAATTTTTGCGCAAGCGGAGTCGTAAATTCTCCGGCTTTTTGACTAAAATTAAAAACCTTTTGGATAGAGTCCACGAAGGATGTCAAAGAGGAAGAGTCAATAGATGACAAGCCTCCATTGGCCGCAATACCATCATAAGTAAAACTGCCTTTGCTGTGGAGAGTTTGGGCATTTTCTGTCCAAGAGATGCGTCCCAAGTCAATGGCTGAAGCAGAGATAGAGAATTTGTCAGAAATGTCATAAACGACGCCAATGTCAAAGGCTGTGCCATGGTTGCCGGCGACAATTTTGGGGTCTAGTTCGTCAAAACTAATATTAATATTATCTAAAGAATCCATGCTTATAAAACTGCTGGATTGTACTTGATAGTCTGTGGTGGCGGTCAATTGATAATATTCCGAATCGGTATATAGGCTGATGGCTTTTTGGGTGGTTTTTGCGGAAGCGATACCATTTAAGACTTTAACGGTTGCCCCTATTCGTAGTTTTCCAAATTGTCGTGCATAGCCAAGTCCGACTTCCGTAAATGCTTGAATATCAAGACCCGGGCCGACGTTTAGGGTCTGGCCGACATACGGGCCATTACCAAAAGCTGCCAACTCAGCCAAGCCTTTGGGGATGTCCACGCCAATGGCTGTACGAACACCGATATTAAAATGAAACAGCGATTTTTTATTTTGAAAAGAAAGGCCGAATATTTCCAAGCGATTCGTATTGGTAATGACATTATTAGCTTGGAGTTTGGCTACTGCTTGAGCGACGTGTAGAGTGTAACTTCCATTGCCGTTATCTTCAAAAATCTGGTTAAAAGTAGGGCCGGTGGAAGCCGCACTATTGCTGGTACTCGGCAAAGAAATCGTCCATTTGTAATCCGTTTTGTAGGCCGGGTTCAGGCGGATACTATTCGGAATATCTTGAAGCATGGGCAAGGTCAGTTCTTGCTGAGCATTTGCTGCCAAGCTAAAAATTAAAAATATGTTGAGGAGCAAATATTTAGACATGATGGTTGGTTTGAGTCAGAAAGGTGGTTTTGTAAAAAGCGTTTTTACTTGTGTTAAAATGGGATTAAAGCTTGAGTTTTAAACCGACCTTGATTTTTGTTTTTTGGTTTGTTTTGAAGGTCACTGATTGGGTGCCGTTTTGGCTGGTGGTGTAGTTTCCTTTTACCCTTATTTTTTTGGTGGCTTTGATTTTGTCCCATCGTTGGGTCTCTAGTGGGAATTCAATTTCGTGGTGTTTGGCGGCACCTGAAGGGAAGTCTGCGGCGGCCAAAATGAGCGCATATTGGTCATTGTGGAGAGAGTCCAAAATCACTCCATTGGCATCTAGGAAGTACATTTGGATGGCTACTTCTAAAGGTATTTCATTGTCTGTGGATAATTTTAGCACGGCTTCTTTGGCTTCTTGTCCGGAAAAATCCACATCATAATCTTTATCTAAAACAAAGTGGTTGACCTTGCCGGTAAGGGGTAATTCGGCTTTCGCCAACATGGAAAAATAACTTGAATCCGTAGCAAATCCGATGGCATCCGGCAAATTATCCGGGTTGACAGTGACATCAATATCGTATTCAATGCGAACCGGATTGGTATTTAGGATTTCGGCGATATTAGAATTGGTTTTATCGAAAGAAAATTGGGTAGTTTTGGTTTGACCGACTTCATTGAGTTTAGGGTATTCAAAATCAATCCCGTCTGTTAACTTTTGGCTCACCATATCTACGGAAGAGCTGTCCAATTCGATGATTCTGAAATAGTTTAGCTTCGTTCTGACCGGCAAGCCAAAGGAGCTAATGACAGAAAAATCCACTTTCGGGTCATCAAAATAAATCTCTCCGTTGACATAATTGTTTTCAAAAAAGTCAATTTTGATGGTTTGCTCGGCAAAGTCATGGACAACGGGATTCCAATGTCCTTCGACATATCCGAAGACAATGTCTTTAAGGTTGACATTTGTAGGGAATCCGGAACCATTGAATATTGTCAAATTTACGGTGTCCGACGTCTCATTGGTGGCGGCATAGTGAAAGCTCAAAGTGTCATTGGATACATCCAAATTATATCCTGCCAAGCTGACGGAATCTCTGGCACTTACCGGAAGGCTACCATAATAGGGTATCGGTACATCTACTGTAAATGCCTGTCCGTCTTTGACAAGCTGTGGGACAGAAATATGAACAACAAGATTTTCGGCAACGGAGTCATTAGTCAGGCGATATTGGAAAAATCCACTTTTTATCTGTGCCACATTGATGTCCACGCCATCTAAGATGGTCAAAGGGACGTCAATATTATTTTGAATTAAGGGGACGGAGTCTTCCGGGATGGTACCTAGAATATCTTCAGATGTCCGCCTAAACAATTCTCCTTCGTAAATAAAGCTCATTGTATTGTCGGGATAGACACGGAGAGCGGTGCTGTCTTCGGAGTTGCCAATCATGTCTTGGATAGACATTTCGGCATGGAGGACGGGAAAGGCCATTTCGATTTGGCTTTTGACGACATTGACATCTTGTGGCGGC
>JALVCY010000311.1 GCA_027009605.1 Saprospiraceae bacterium | reverse complement strand
GTTAAATAAAAATCCTTTTCCAGCCAGACGACTCCATTTAAATTTTCTAATTCTTTAATTCCTGCTGATTCCCATTGTGTGGGTAATTGCATGGTTGGTGCTTGCGCAAAATCATTATTTTTCCAAATAAAAGTATTTCTCTTTTTGCCCAAATCTTCGGAGGAGAATTTAGAAATCCAGGCATCGAATTTTGTTTTGGTTTGAGCCTTTTTTTTCTCTAGGTCTTTGGTGGTGAGTTGTGCAATTTGTTTTTCATAGTTGGGCATTCCTGTAAAGGCATCGGGGCTCATCCAAGTTTCTATGACGGTGCCGCCATAATTATCATTAATTAGGCCGATAGGTATTTTTAATTCTTGGTGTAATTTTCTTCCGAAAAAATAGCCGACGGCAGAGAATTGCTTAGCGGTTTCCGGTGTGCAGGCTTGCCAACTGCCTTCTATCAAATCCTTGACGGGTTTTGGTGCTATTTTATGAGGGACTTCAAACAATCGTATATCCGGATAATTGGCTTTTTGGACTTCTTCTTCTCCGTTTTTGGCGGCTTCTAAAAACCATTCCATATTGGATTGTCCGCCGCATAACCAGACATCGCCAAAGGTGATATTTCTTAGGGCTATTTTTTCGCTAACTCCTTGAATTAGAATGCCATAGCGCTTGCCGGCGGGATGGGGCGGGAGTGTGAATTCCCACTTTCCATGGGCTGCAGTGGTGTGGTAAGTTTGACCGTCAAAAATCATTTTTATGTGTTCTCCTTCTTTAGCCCACCCCCAAACCGGAATTTTTACATCTCTTTGCAAGACCATATTATCCGAGAAGATTTTGGCGGCAGACAATTGACTGAACCCAAGCTGTGCCAAGAGTAGAAACGCAAAGGAGAAAAGTATGTTTTTCATGGTCTCTTAATTTTAATTATTGGAGCAGTGATTTTAGGAAGTAGTCCTTGTTGGCCATCTTTTTATTTTGGTTTTCCCAATTGGCATAAAACCGGAATTTGACCGGTGTGTTTTCTTTTAATTTTAAGACAATCGCGTAGGAGCTTGTAATGTCTGCGTCCTTATCCGGTAAGTCCAGGGTTTTGACAAAATCCGATTTATTGACCCGGATGGCCATTCCCAGGTAAGTGTCTTTTTCTGCTTGTTTGGCATGAGTCGCAAAAATCAAATGTTGAGAATCCGGCTCTAAGGTATAGAGCGTGTCGCTGTGTAAATTTACAATTCCGGTAACCAATTCTTCATCTCCTTCCAGCCCTTTGACGGTGACCGTACTTTCGTAAAAAGGAACGCCGGCATAGATGGAAATTTGGTGATTGATTTGATAGTTGTGATTATCAATCTTGAAGTTATGGTGGTTTAAATTAAAAATAGCTCTTAGCGGGCCGTTGGCGACTAATTCAAAACTACTTTTTTCGGGGTTGCCGATTCTATAAATTTGGTCTCCCTTTTTTAGCGCAATGGCTCCGGCACCCAGCGAAGAACCTACATGCAAAATGTCCATGCCCCAAGTATCCAGTTCGTGATAATTTTGTCCATCAATTCCGGCTTTCGCCAAACTCAAATCCGGTATTTGCTTACCATAAATATCAATGGCATTTCGTTGGTCGTAATAATTTCTAAATCCTACGACATCATTTTCCCAAGCCGGGCCTTCCATTTGGTAGAGTTCGGAAGCCTTTACGGTGTCTAAGGGCCTGACTCTGAGCGCATTATAGCACTTTTTGTGGGGTGGTTTGATTTCTGCAAAGGTGACTGCTACCTTGGGTGAATAGGAGGGGGCGGACTCTGCGGGTTGGATTTGGAAGGACTTGGATTCATTGGCTTTGAAGTCGGAAAGGAAGAATATTTCATCCCATTTTCCGTCTTTATCAAAGTCATCCAACTGATAAGGAATTTCTTTTCCATTATCAAAAATCTTAAATGCCTTAGGCAGATTTTTAATTTGTTCTGCTTTTATGGCAATCGGCTTATTGAGCACATCCTTCGTTTGGTCGTTTCGGATAGTAATGGTTTCCAACTCTGTTTTTTTGGCTTCTTTGCAAGAGAACAGAGCCATGACCGGTATGATTAGTATTAAAAATTTCTGCATCATTAAAAATTTTACTTGATTCGAAAATCGGTTGTTGTGGTTTCTTTTGTCTCTAAGAGATTTGGTTATTTTTTAGTGAAGTTAGATTTTATGTGCCCGTTTCTTTTTTTGCGAAAGCTAGGACATCAAAAGCTAAATTTTCGTGAGTTTATCACTACCTAAAAAATTAATCTTCCCCCGCATGACTTCCCAAAGTAGCCAGAATTCCCCCATCGACATACAGCACATGACCATTGACAAAATCGGATGCTTTTGACGCAAGGAAAATAGCGGCGCCCTGCAATTCTTCCGGATTTCCCCACCGTCTTGCCGGCGTGCGCTTCACAATAAAATCATTAAAAGGATGACCATCCACCCGGATAGGAGCGGTCTGATCGGTTGCAAAATATCCGGGGCCGAGTGCATTGGCTTGGATGCCCAGTTTCGCCCATTCATCTGCCATTTCCTTGGTCAACATTTTGAGCCCTCCCTTGGCGGCGGCATAGGCACTCACCGTATTTCGAGAGACTTCGCTCATCATGGAACACATATTAATAATCTTGCCGGTCGCTTTTCGCGCAAGCATTCTTTTGACCACATTTTTGGCCATAATAAAAGGCCCAACTAAGTCAATATCAACGACTTGCCGAAAATCTTCTACCTTCATCTCCAAGATGGGTACCCGCTGAATGATGGCCGCATTGTTGACCAAAATGTCCACCGGCGCAACTTCTTTTTCCATTAAGTCCAAGGCGGCAATCACCTGCTCTTCCTTCGTCACATCAAATACATAGGTGGCAACTTGGACTCCCTGACGGGCATATTCTTTTTTGGCCGCATCCAGTCTTTCTTGGCTTCTGCCATTGACAATAATTTGTGCGCCGGCTTTCGCCAAACCTATGGCTATCGCCATGCCCAATCCGTGAGATGCTCCGGTAACTAAGGCTGTTTTTCCTGAAAGATTAAATAATTCTAAACTCATTTTTTTTGTTTTTTTTTTGAAGTTGAAGGAGTTGAGAAAGTTGATTCACTTGTCCTACGGACTTCGTTAGTTGAATCGCTTCGCTAGTTTATGCTACCGCCCGATACGTGCCAACAAAACGTGCGCCCGTATGCTCAACTTTTTCAACTAACGAGCCCTAGCGAGTGAATCAACTTTTTCAACTAACGCAGCGACTCAACTATTTTAACTTCATCATTTATTTTTTCTTTGCGGTTCGCTGTAAAGCATTTATCATTCTTCCCAATTCTTCGATGTCAGGACGAATATTAGCAAGTTCGGAAGCAGGAAGAAAATCTAAGTCAACAGATAGGATTAGTTGATTTAGAATTTCAATTAAGCTGCCATAAGATATTTCATAAAATCTGGCTTGTTCTTTTTTACTCCATCTACAGCTTCCTTCAGCCAAGTTACTGCTGACGGATACCGCTGCTCTTCTAAGTTGCGAAATCAATCCATATCGTTCATCTTTTGGATAATCAGCTGTTATCAAGTAAATTGCTTTGACAAATTTTCTCGATTTTTGCCATACGGTTAAGTTTTCAAATGCGAAAGTCATAATATGTTTGGTTTTTGTGAAAAAAAATTATTGTTAAAAGAAAGTGGCAGTAGTTGAGAAAGTTGATTCACTTGTCCTACGGACTTCGTTAGTTGATTCACTCGCTTCGCTTCGTTAGTTGAATCGCTTCGCTAGTTGATTCACTCGTCCTACGGACTTCGTTAGTTGATTCGCTTCGCTAGTTGATGCTACCGCCCGATACGTGCCAACAAAACGTGCTCCGGTATGTTCAACTTCTTCAACTAACGAGCCTTGGCGAGTGAATCAACTTTTTCAACTAACGAGCCTTAGCGAGTGAATCAACTTTTTCAACTAACGAGCCTTAGCGAGTGAATCAACTTTTTCAACTAACGAGCCTTGGCGAGTGAATCAACTTTATCAACCAGCGCAGCGACTCAACTCCACCCCTTCACCGAGCCACCCGACCCGACCCATCCCCACTCATCAATTTCTCCACTTCCTCAACGGTAACCAAATTAAAATCACCAAATATAGTATGTTTCAGACACGATGCCGCAACCGCAAAATTCAAGGCATCCTGATCATTGTCATAAGTCTTTAATCCATAAATCAATCCGCCCATAAATGAATCTCCACCCCCTACACGATCCACGATATGCGTAATCTCGTAAGTGGGTGCCTGGAATAATTTTTGACCATCGTATAATACCCCGGACCATGAATTATGGTTGGCACTTTTCGAGCCGCGTAGCGTGATAATTATTTTTTTGGCACGGGGAAATTTAGTCATAAGTTGTTGAGCCACAGAGCGATAGGCTTCGCCGGAGACTTGGCCTTGCGTCACATCGACGCCTTCGGGATGAATCCCAAACACCTTGTGCGCATCTTCTTCATTGCCCAAAATAATGTCGCAACCGGCCACTAATTCGGGCATCACTTCGGCCGGTGTTTTGCCCCATTTCCAAAGTTTCTTTCTGTAATTCAAATCTGTGGAAACGGTCATCCCCATTTTGTTGGCCATCTGAATCGCCTCGAGACAAACATCCGCTGCGCCCTCCGAAATGGCCGGAGTAATTCCCGTCCAATGAAACCAATCCGCTCCTTCAAAAACTTTTGCCCAGTCAACCATCCCTTTTTTAATAGTAGAAATCGCCGAATGGGCTCGATCATATACTACTTTGCTGCCCCGCGATACCGCTCCGGTCTCCAAAAAATAAATTCCCAAACGCTCTCCACCCCAAATAATATTGGACGTATTAACTCCATGTTTTTTTAATTCCTTTTCGCACCAATTTCCAATATCATTTTGCGGAAGCCGGGTCACATAGTCCACCGGAATGCCATAATTGGCCAAAGATACAGCTACATTCGCCTCGCCTCCACCAAAGGTAGATGTCAATTGCCCACTTTGCTGAAAACGTAAATAACCGGGTGCGGCTAAGCGCAACATGATTTCTCCGAAGGTAACTACTTTTTTCATATTTTTTTTTAGTTGATTCGCTTCGCTAGTTGATTCACTTGTCCTTCGGACTTTGTTAGTTGATTCACTCGCTTCGCTTCGTTAGTTGATTCGCTTCGCTAGTTGATTCACTTGTCCTTCGGACTTTGTTAGTTGATTCACTCGCTTCGCTTCGTTAGTTGATTCGCTTCGCTAGTTTATGCTACCGCCCGGTACATGCGAATAAAGCTTACGTCTATATGTGTAGCTTCTTCAACTAGCGAGCGACTCAACTTTTTCAACTAACGAGCCCAAGCGAGTGAATCAACTTTTTCAACTAACGAGCCTTGGCGAGTGAATCAACTTCTTCAACTAGCGAAGCGAATCAACTTTTTCAACTTCCTCAACTCCCAAAACCAAAAACCACCCCAAACCATCAAGCTAACCCCAAAATCCCAAAAACCAACCACCAAAAAACTCAACGCAACTCCGAAATCTTAACCCCATCCATATCCCCATAATCCAAATTCTCTCCGGCCATACCCCAAATAAAAATATAATTGGACGTACCCGCACCCGCATGGATTGACCACGACGGCGAGATGACCGCTTCATTATTTTGCAACCAAATATGCCTAGTCTCCTGGGGCTGCCCCATGAAGTGAGCGACCGCTTGACCCTTTGGTACTTCGAAATAAAAATAGACTTCCATACGGCGATTATGAGAGTGTGCCGGCATGGTGTTCCAGACGCTGCCTTCTTTGAGTTCGGTCATGCCCATTTGCAATTGGCAGGTCTTGACGATAGAATGCACCAAGAGTTTATTTATCTGTCTGTCGTTAGAAGTTTTTAGGGAACCTAGGTGGACAATATCAGCATCTTTTAAGGTAATTAATTTTGTCGGATAGGTTGTATGTGCGTTGGTAGAATTAAAATAAAAAAGCGCCGGTTTAGATTTATTATTACTTTTAAAAATGATTTTTTTTGCACCGCGTCCGATGTAGAGTGCTTCTTTATATTTCATTTTATAGGTCTTTCCATCGACGACGACGGAGCCGGAATTTCCGACATTAATAATACCTATTTCTCTTCTTTCGAGAAAAAAATCAGCTTTTAATTCTTCAAAAGGTTTTAGCGTAAGCTGCCTGCTTGTCGGCACTGCACCACCGGTAATAAAACGGTCATACAGCGAATAAACCATATTGATTTCTCCTTTTTTCATTAAGTTGGAGATTAGGAATTCCTTTCTAAGTCGTTGAGTATCATAGGATTTGACATCATCGGGATGGGAAGCGTAGCGAAGCGTGTAGTGTTGAGACATTAGTCTGAAAGTTTTTGATTACGTAAGGAAGACCTTCGGACAATGAGCTTCGGGTCTAGGATTATAGTTCGTGGAATAAAGACATCGCTGGCCATTTCTTCAAAAAATACTTTTGCAGAATATTTGCCGATTTCTTTTCCGTGTTGGTCAACGGTCGAAAGTTCGGGGCCGGTCAATTTAGTAAAACCTTCATTACTAAAACCGACAATACCGACTTCTTCCGGGACTTTTATTCGTTCTTCTTTTAAGTACAATAAGGCGCCTAGTGCGGAGTAGTCGCTTGCGCTAAAAATAGCATCCGGCGGGTTCTTGTACTTCATTAATTTTTTCGTAATATTATAGCCGGCTTCCCGGGTCAGATTATGTGTAATAATCAGACGCTCCTCAACCGGCAGCCCGGCATCACGGAGCGCATCCAAATAGCCTTCTTTTCTCTCCTTATATAAAGGTAGGTTGCTGGGGCCGCACAAATGGGCAATGCGTTGGTAGCCCATTTCAATCAAATGTTTGACGGCTTTGTACGCACCGGCTTTGTCATTATTCACAATTTTTATGGACTTTTCGTGCTCCGGTGCCCGGTCAAAGAAAATCAACGGAATCCCCAATTGCGAAATCTTATTAAAAGGGGCATAGTCCGTCGTATCAAAACCGAGAGAAACCAAAACGCCCGCCACACCGCTACTGATTAGCGTATTGATGTGTTGGATTTCTTTCTCGACTTTATTATCGGATTGGCAGATGATGACATTGAATCCATTTTGGAAGGCCACGTCTTCAATCCCGGAGATAACATTAGCAAAAAAGTCACGGTTAATCATGGGTACAATGACTCCGATGGTTTTACTTTTACCGGCACGCAGGCTGGATGCCACCGAGTTGACTCGATAATTTCTTTTTTTCGCCAGTTCCTTCACTTTTTTGGTCATCGTCTTGCTGATACCGGGGTGATCATGCAAGGCTCTTGAAATCGTGGATGGCGTGGTGTCCAGCTCTTTGGCCAGGTCTTGTATAGTAACTCTCTTTCCCATTTGAAGGCTCAAATTTATGAAATGATTATAATATATGCAAACGATTGTTGAAAAAATTGCATACTTTCTGTAAGTTTACACAAAAAGAAGTTTTTTTGCATACTTTTGGGTAGTTTTAACAGAGAATAGGGAAGAAAAGCAGCTTTTTTTGGTGGATTATTGGAAAATTATTTTTAATTTCGACTTTTATTTTACGGAAGTGGTTCGTTTTAGGGGCTATTTCCTGCAAACGTTTGTATTGGCTTATGGCTCAGTTTAAAAGGATTGAAGTAATTAACGCCATTTATGCGACTCAATTGATTCCGGTTTTTTACCACTCGGATTTGGAGGTCAGTCGCCGGGTTGTTGATGCTTGTTATAAAGGTGGGGTTCGGGTGTTTGAATTCACCAATCGGGGGGATTTTGCCCATGAAGTGTTTGGGGAATTGATCAAATATGTGCACAACAAATACGACGATATGATTTTGGGTGTCGGCTCGGTGATTGATGCGGGGACGGCGGCTTTGTATATGCAGTTGGGTGCTAATTTTGTGGTGTCTCCGATATTGGTGGAAGAAATGGCCAAGGTCTGCAATCGTCGCAAAGTGCTTTGGGCACCGGGCTGCGGTACGCTTTCGGAAATATCAAAAGCCGAAGAATGGGGCGCTGAAATTGTTAAAATCTTCCCGGGGGCGGCGGTGGGCGGCCCTGCTTTCGCAAAAGCCATTAAAGGGCCTTCTCCTTGGACTAGCCTGATGCCGACGGGTGGGGTTTCGCCTACGCAGGAAAATTTGAAAGCTTGGTTTGATGCCGGAGTGAGTGCGGTGGGGATGGGCTCTAAATTGCTGCCCAAGGATTGGATTGCTCAAAAAAAATACGATGCCATTTCCGAAAGGGTTCACGAAGCCATGGCATTGATTAAAAAGCTGACCGCATGAAAATATTTCACAAATATAAGGCCTTTTTATTTTTAATTTTACCGGTTCTTCTGCTTGCGCAATGTGTTGATAATCAGCATCATAAGGAGCTAAAACTAGCGCATGGATTACCGGTTGGGCATCCGGTTTCTAAGGCGATGGAATTTTTGGCTATGCGCTGCAAAGAAATCTCCAATGGCGAATTGACCATTAAAATATATCCAAGTGGCCAACTCGGATCGGAGCAGCAGAATGTAGAATTATTACAATTGGGAAGTTTGGCGATGACCAAGGTCTCGGCGGCCGTATTGGAAGGTTTTTCGGAAGATTATAAGGCCTTGGGATTGCCTTATATTTTTAGAGATAAAAAACATTATTTTGATGTTTGCGACAGCGATATCGGCAAAGATATATTATTGAGTACTAAGGATAAATGGCTTCGCGGTTTGTGTTTTTTTGATGCGGGCAGTCGAAGTTTTTATGCCACCAAAAAACAGATTAAGACACCCGATGACTTGAAGGGAATGAAAATCAGGGTCATGAAAAGTAAGACCGCAATGAAAATGGTCGAAGCTTTGGGCGGGTCTCCTACACCGTTATCTTGGGGAGAATTGTACACCGCCTTGCAGAGTGGAGTCGTGGATGGGGCGGAAAACAATCCCCCGACTTTTTATAATTCTCATCATTTTGAAGTGTGTAAATACTATAGCTTGGACGAGCATGCTTCGATTCCGGATGTGTTGATTATGAGTCAATGGGTGTGGGATCAGCTTTCGCCAAAAGAGCAAGGATATTTGCAACAGGCTGTAAATGAGACAGTTATCAAGCAAAGAGCGCTATGGGCTGCCGCTGAAGAAGAAGCCTTGGGTGAATTAAAAAAGGCCGGGGTTCATATTTTTAAGCCGGACAAGACCTTATTTAGTGAGAAGGTCGGCCCCATGTACGAATCTTACCAATCGCAGCCGGTCGTCTATGATTACATCACTCGAATTAAAAATTTAAAGTAATGGGCACACTCCGAAAATCCGTGAATCGCAGTCTGGAAAAAATACTCATTTTCTTAATGGGGATTTTGGTTTTGGATGTTTTGTGGCAAGTGTTTAGCCGCTACATCATGAGTTCGCCGAGTTCGTTTACGGATGAGATGGCGGGTTTCTTGCTGATTTGGGTGGGCTTATTGGGGGCGGCCTATGTTTCCGGAAGGAATGAGCATTTGGCCATAGATTTATTCATTCAAAAATCAAATCCCAATCGACAAAAATGGCTTCACCGGCTCATCTCCTTGCTGATTATTTTCTTTGCGGTGACGGTATTGATTATTGGCGGAAGCTGGTTGGCTTATACTCGATTTGCGCTCCATGTCCGTTCTGCTGCTTTAAACTTGCCATTGGGTTATGTCTATTTGGTTTTGCCGCTCAGTGGATTTTTAATATTATTTTTTAGCGTAAGCGACCTGTTGACCCAAGACTAGGCGCTTCACTTATCAACAAAAAACAAATGGCCACAGGAATTATCATACTTATCGTCACTTTTTTTCTGCTACTTTTCATTGGCGTGCCCATTGCGTATAGTATTGGGATTTCGGGCATTTTGACCATGTTGGTTTCTATCGCCACGGTGCCTGCATTTGCGACTTATGCGCAACGGATGGCGAGCGGATTGGATAGTTTTTCTTTGTTGGCGATACCGTTTTTTATCCTTGCGGGAAATATTATGAATAAGGGGGGGATTGCGCTGCGGCTGGTGGAATTAGCCAAAGTAATGGTCGGGAAAACAACCGGTGGATTGGCCTTTGTCAACGTCTTTTCCAATATGCTTTTTGGTGCCATTTCAGGGTCTGCGGCTGCCTCTGCTTCGGCCATTGGCAGCATCATGGGGCCGGAGATGAAAAAGGAAGGATATGATGAGAATTTTAGTGCCGCTGTCAATATTACTTCTTCGACCACAGGATTGTCGATTCCGCCTTCTAACGTATTGATTGTCTATTCGTTAGCTAGTGGCGGGGTGTCGATTAGTGCCTTGTTTATAGCGGGATATATACCGGGGATTTTGACCGGATTGGTGATTATGTTGATGGCGATGTCGATGCTGATTTATCGCCAAAAAGGCCTGTCGGCGGCATTATTTAATTTGCTGAAAATCTTGGGCGTTTTCGTGCTTTTAGGGGCGGTCTTTTATGGGATTAATACATACCTGCCGGCCGGTTTGCGCAAGTGGATGAATGTGGGGGCTTTACTCGCTATTCTCTTGGGGATGACCTATATCAACCGCGATAGAGCGAAAGATGCTTTGCATAAATTTTGGCGGGCGGTGCCGAGTTTGATGATGTTGGTATTAGTCATTGGTGGGATTGTTGCCGGCTATTTTACGGCTACGGAGGCATCGGCCATAGCGGTGTTGTATGCGTTGGTTTTGGCCTTGATTTATAAGGAGATGAATTTTAGGGATTTGCCGGATGTGCTTTTGCAATCTGTCAAGACGACTGCGATAGTGCTATTTTTAGTGAGTACGAGTATTGGGCTTTCTTGGATTATGGCTTACGAGAATATTCCCCAAACGGTGAGTGCCGCCTTATTGCATATTAGCGACAATCCATTTGTAATATTAATCATCATCAATATTATTTTGTTGGTAGTGGGTACGTTTATGGATATGACACCGGCCATCTTAATTTTTACGCCTATTTTCTTGCCGATTGTCACTCAGCAATTAGGTATTAGTCCCATTCATTTTGGGATTATGTTGATTATGAATTTGAGTATTGGACTTTGCACGCCGCCGGTTGGTTCTGTACTATTTATCGGTTGCAGCGTCGCCAATGTAAAGATAGAAAAGGTCATCAAGCCGCTTATCCCTATTTTTGTGGCGATGATTATTGTGTTATTGCTGGTGACTTATATTCCGGAATTGAGCTTGTGGTTGCCTAGGTTGGTGGGGGCTATCTAGCGACTTTCCTTTGACTGCTCCGAAAAGTTGGGGGTGGTGGTTTGTTCTGGAGTCTGCACAATTTTATTTGGTTTTCTTGATAATTTTCCGAAAGTTTTAAACTTTTGGAGCGGCTGCGGTATGTGACGGCTCGACGATAGGAGAGCTGGCATCATCATCACTTGTTGGGAAGAGTTTTATTATGCTTATCAATCGCTCTATTAAATATTTCCAAATCTTTTTTACTTGCCCAAGCAAAATTAATTGGTTGAAAACGGGTTATCTCCCCATTTTCTTTTATTACTGTAATAAATCCTTTGTTTAACAGGGGGATAAAGTGATGACTAAACTCAAATATTACCTTATCCTTCGGTTTTATATAAAAGTATCTTAACTTGTTCTTTTTAAGAATGGCATATCGCAAATCAGGCTTATACAATCCAATTGTCATTCCATTTCCATCTTGGAGCACTTCAAAAAGCACTGGCTTTTGTACATAATTGAATAACAGCAAAGTAATTAGTAAAGGTATTAATATAGATTGGACAGCTCTCTTAAAGTCAGGAGATATGATTTCAGGTTTCAATATTGCAAATATTGAAAAAATCATAATTAGCAAAATCACTCGCCTTCCGATTAAGTAATTTTGAAACCATTTTCTGTTTGTAAGTATAATTCCTCCCATAATAAAAGCTGCGGAGAGAACGGCTGCGATATGCAGCGGACTCCCTTTGTGTTGCGCCTGCGGCAAGTGAGTCTGCTGTCATCATCGCTTGTTAGCGACTTTATTTCTTTAAGTCAATTTACACTATTCTTTCATTTTTA
>JALVCY010000310.1 GCA_027009605.1 Saprospiraceae bacterium | reverse complement strand
CCATCTCATCAAAAAGGGCAAAATCGAAGACATTCATTATGTAGATAAAAAGATTTTGTCCATTTGGTCTCAAGTAGCTTTCCAGAAAATCCAAACCAACGACGACCAATGGGAAAAGATGGTGCCCGAAGAAGTCGCCAATGTCATCAAAGAACAAGGGCTCTTCGGCTATCAACTGAATCCTGAAATAAATCCGTAGGGGGCATCCTTGTGATGCCCCCTACAGTGATGCCCCGCCATACAAAGTTTAAGCACCGGAAAACAAAAATTTCCCTACCTTTGCCCGCATGAGATTGCACGCAAATTTAGTGGAAGGAGTAGCCACCACACTATATGAGATTTTTCAAAACGGGCGTTATGCCGACAAGGCCATTCAATACACTTTGAAAAACAATAAAAGATGGGGCTCCAGAGATCGCAATTTTGTAGCCGAATCGGTCTATGAAATTGTCCGTTGGTATCGTCTTTTTTATGAAATCAGAACTCGAGAGCCCCAAACCGTTAGAGATTGGTATCAAATGTTTGCCATTTACTGGCTCATCAAAGGCGGTGAATTACCCGACTGGGACGAATTCAAATCCCTGAATCCCCAAACTCTTTTAGGCCGATACGAACGAGTCCAAAAACTCGAATCCAAAGAATCTATCCCCGATTGGCTGCATGAAATCGGCCAAAAAGAATTGAAAAAAGACTGGCCAAGCACCCTCCATGCACTCAACAAAAGAGCGCCTATTGTCTTGAGAGTCAACACGTTAAAGATTTCCCGCAAGGAGCTTCAAGAAGCCTTGGAAAAAGAAAAAATACTCACCTACCCTTTCGGAGAATCCGCTCTCATCCTAAAAAAAAGGACTAATGTCTTCGGCACAGATGCCTTCAAAAAAGGCTTCTTTGAAGTCCAAGATGCGGCGTCCCAAGAAGTGGCTGCCTTCGCCGGTGTCGAACCCGGCATGCGTGTCGTCGATGCCTGTGCCGGTGCCGGCGGGAAAACACTTCACCTAGCCGCTCTCATGAAAAACAAAGGACAGCTCATCGCCACCGACATCCTGGAATGGAAACTGGGAGAACTCAAAAAAAGAGCCCGCAGAGCCGGCGTTTCCAACCTACAGATTCGACCCATTACCAAGTCCAATGTCTATAAAAGATTATACAACACGGCAGACCGAGTCGTCATAGATGCTCCGTGCTCGGGTTTGGGCGTCTTGCGCCGAAATCCCGATTCCAAATGGAAACTACAGCCGGAATTCATCCAAAACATCAAAGAAACCCAAAAGGAAATTTTGGACAAATACAGCCCAATCACCAAAAAAGACGGTATCTTGACCTATGTGACTTGCAGTATTCTACCCTCTGAAAACCAAGACCAAATCAAAGCTTTTCTCGAAAGAAATGACCAATTCGAGCTCATCGAAGAAAAATCTCTTTGGCCGCAAGATTTTGGATTTGACGGTTTTTACATGGCCAAAATGCGCCGGATAAAATAAGTTCTGCACCAAAACCTAACAAAATGAAAGATAGAGACCCCATCATCGCCGGCCGCCACCCCGTGCTGGAAGCCTTAAAAAACAATGCCCCCGTGGATAAGGTCATGTTTCAAAAAGGCATTCGCGGAGAATACGAAAAGGAATTGCGCTGGCTTTGTCGTTCCCGGAACATCCCCTTGCAAGTTGTCCCCAAGGAGAGACTAGGCAAGCTTTACGGAGGCAATCACCAAGGTGTTTTGGCAATAGGCACGGAAGTCATTTACCAATCGTTGGAACATGTATTACCCCACTTGTACGAGCAAGGGCTTACGCCCAAAATTGTAGTTTTAGACGGAATAACGGACGTCCGTAATTTTGGAGCCATTGCCCGTTCTGCCGAAGTATTTGGCATTCACGCCATCGTCATTTCCGCCAAAAACGGAGCTTCCGCCAATTCTTTTGCGGTCAAAACTTCTGCCGGCGCCCTCCTAAGAATCCCCGTCTGCCGTGAAAAAAGCATGGGAGAAGCCCTAAAACTACTCAAAACCAACGGCATCACACTCATCGGCACAGACCTGAAAGCAAAAAAAACCATCCGCGAAATAGACTGGAAGCAACCCGTCGCCATCGTGTTGGGAGCCGAAGGAGCCGGCATCGGCTCTGCCACCCGCCAAGTTTTAGACGAGTTATGCATCATCCCGCAAGTCGGTCAAACCGATTCCCTAAATGTATCTGTAGCGGCCGGCATTATCTTCTATGAAGCCGCACAAGCTGTTTAACGGCCTTGTCCCGACCAACTGCCGGGATTAGCAAAGAGTGAGCAAGTTGCCCCACAGGCACATAAAAGTAATTCGATAGCAGCAGGTTGAGACGATATGGTTGGGTCCTTGGCGGGATTTTCACTTCATTATTCGACATTGGGCATTCATCATTTGATATTCTGTTTGGTTTTTAGTTGATAGAGTTGAAGAAGTTGATTCGCTTGCAAGCTTCGCTAGTTGAAGAAGTTGATTCGGTCGCAGGCTCGCTAGTTGAGAGATTTGGGTTTTTGTTTAGGATTTTACTTCATTCTTGGATAATAGGGAATCTGTAATTGATATAGTTGTAAGATTTTTTAGCCGCCTAGCCGTTATACCGTTACACCGCTACACGTCCCATCAACCAAGGACGCCGATTCAAATCCGGTTTAGCCTCCCCGAAGCGCTCGCAGCAGCCGTTTCAACCGCCAAGGCACAAGCACACAGCCGGCTGTTGAAACCGCCGCTACGACACCCCGCTACCGCAAAAACAGCAGTTCCCGATACTTAGGCAAAGGCCAAATATTATCATCCACATAAAACTCAATAAGCTCCGCCTGCTCACGGATATCTTCCATGATGGGTTTGATTTTCGACTCACAGACTTCGGCGTGTTTCTCTTCGGTGCTATATTTTGCGGACTTGACTTTTTCCAACTTTTGGACGGCGGTATGAATCTTATTGAACGCCGTATTGAGTTTTTTCAGAATATCCATTTGCGCCTTAAGTGACGTGGCACGCAGGCCTGCCTTTTTTAGAGCGGCGATATTTTCCGCAAGGATATTTTGTTGATAGACAGCGGCCGGCAGGACAAACTCATAGCACAAGTGCACCAATTTGGTCGATTCGATGGTCAATCTGGAAATATAGTTTTCCATCATGGTATTGTAGTGAGCCTTCAACTCCCGGTTGGAGAAGACGCCGCTTTCGCTAAATAATTTTTTGACCTTAGCCGTTTGGAAAGCTTTTAAGGCGGCGGGCGTAGAAGCGTTATTGCTCAAACCGCGTTTTTTAGCTTCTGCTTGCCACTCAGCGCTATAGTTATTGCCTTCAAAAAGGATATTCTTGGATGCTTTCAGGTATTTGGCAAGGATGGACAAGATGGCTTCATCCCGTTTCATGCCTTTCGCCAAAAGCTTTTGTAAATCTTCGTA
>JALVCY010000309.1 GCA_027009605.1 Saprospiraceae bacterium | reverse complement strand
TCGGAATAGACGCACGAAAGGTAGGTATCAAAATATCTCGCCCGTTATGCAAGGGATTCGCATCGGAGCGTTTTTGGACTAAGCTATAATTCAGGCCGACCCCAAAAGATGGTTTCCCTTTCAATTCATTGAGTTGCCGGACGGCTTGGGAAGCTCGCATCTTAGCATCCAGCTTTTTTAACAAAGGATAATTGCCCCGGATAGAGGCCATCGTTTCCGCCAATAGCTCTTGGCTCAAATCAGGAAGCACTTCCAATTCAGAACTAATAATTTGCACCCGATTATCCGTCAAAACATCATCACCAACAGCCTCCACTATTTGGGCTTGAAATTGTTGTTTTTGGACGTCTAAAATCTCTATTTGTTTTTCTAACTTCTTCGCCTTAATCTGAATTCTCAGGACATCTGATGCCGCTGCTTTTCCACTCTCGACCCGTCCTAAAGCGACTTGCTCTAAACTTTGGTTGAGCTTCCAATTTTCTCGCAAGAGTGCCTGTTGCCGATCTAACAAAAACAACCGGTAATAGGCCGATTTTATTCGATACTCCAATTCCAATCGTGTAGCTTCAATATCATCATACTTCGTTTTGGACATCGCTATAGCAACCTCTTCTTTCGCCTTTAAAGTCCCCTTCCAAGGAAACATCTGCGACACAGAAACCGTCACAACCGGAGCTCCCAACCGGGTCTCTGTACGTAATACCGGCAAGCCGAGTCCGACTTGTGGATTAGGCAACTCCCCGACTTGACCGGCTACTTTCTGAGCCGCTTGATAGCGGAGACGGACGGCTTGTAGTTTTGGATTATGCGCCACAGCCAAATCCAATAACTCATTGATTCTCTGTGCATTAGCAGTCCAATAAAACAAGAGAAACAAGCCTAATATTTTTATTTTTCTAATCATTTTTGTCTGTTTTTAAATTGGCTAAATCCATTCTTCATCCGCAGCCTGTTTTCCTGCCACAAAGCAAAAAGTACTGGCACCGTAAACATAGTAATCATCTGCAACAGCATCCCCCCAAAAGAAGGAATCGCCATCGGCAACATGATATCCGCCCCCCTGCCCGTAGAGGTCAAAACCGGCAACAAAGCCAAAATGGTCGTAGCTGTAGTCATCATGGCCGGCTTCACCCGACGGACACCTCCTTCGACTACAGCATCCCGAATTTCTGATATAGTCCCGGGTACATTCCGCTTAAAACTATCTTGCAAAAACGTACCCACCAAAACACCATCATCCGTGGCAATCCCAAACAAAGCCAAAAATCCGACCCAGACCGCTACCGATAAATTAATCACCTTCATCTGAAACAAGTCTCTCATATTGGCTCCCATAAAATCAAAATTCATAAACCAATCTTGACCATAAAGCCACAATAAAATGAACCCACCCGAAAAGGCCACAAACACTCCGGAAAAAACCATCAAAGAAGTCAACACCGATTTGAATTGAAAATATAATATCAAAAATATCAGCATCAAGGCAATGGGGACGACTATTTTTAGACGCTTATTGGAGCGTAACTGTTGCTCATAATTACCGGCAAATTTATAACTCACTCCGGCCGGCACCACCAGTGCACCCTGCTCAATTTTCTTTTGAAAAAAGGATTGGACGGCTTGCACAACGCCCACTTCGGAAAAACCGTCTTCTTTGTCAAAAAGCACATAGCCCTGCAAAAAGCCATCTTCACTTTTTATCGCTTGGGGTCCTTGCTCATATTTTATTTCCAACAAATCTCCCAATAGAACTTGCAAACCATTGGGCGCAGAAATATAGATTTTTTCCAGCCGATCCGGGCTATCACGCAGTTCTCTAGGATACCGAATCCGGATTCCATACCGCTCTCGCCCTTCCACCGTATTTGTCATGACCATCCCGCCGATAGCGGCTTGGATTTGAGTTTGAACATTCGCAATCGTCAGCCCATATCGAGCCAGAGCCGTTCGATCTATTTTTAACATTAAGTAGGGCTTCCCTACAATTCTATCCGCAAAAACAGCCGATTTCTTGACCCCTTCGACCTGCTTTAGATACTTTTCAAGCTCTAAGCCAAAGGACTCAATCGTCTGTAAATCAGGGCCTTTCACCTTAATACCCATCGGAGCACGCATTCCGGTTTGAAGCATCACCAGCCGGGTTTGGATGGGTTGCAACTTGGGAGCGGAAGTCAAGCCGGGAATCTTAGATGCTTCCACTATTTCTTTCCAAATATCATCCGGTGAATGAATATGCTCCCGCCAATTTCGGAAATACTGCCCCTTGTCATCGGCGACGAGTTTTCCTTTGGCATCTCGCACATATCGACCTTGATTATCCACCCTAAATCGAATCCGATGCCCGTCCTTATCTGTCCGGTACTCCGGTTTATAAAGAATGACATTTTCATACATGGACATCGGCGCCGGATCTAAAGCACTATTAATTCGTCCGGCTTTCCCCACGACAGTTTCCACTTCCGGAATGGCGGTCACGGCCATATCCAGCATCCGCAAATTGGCCACATTCATTTCCATTCCGGCATGGGGCATGGCAGTAGGCATCAGCAAGAAAGAGCCCTCGTCTAAGGCCGGCATAAATTCCTGCCCGGTATTTTGAGCAATCCTAAAGCCCCAAAAGACTAAGCCAAAAACCATTAAAAGAAAGGGGATTTTCATTTTTAAGAGCAAGCGCAATATACTTTCGTAAAAATAGATGACCACATAAAAGAAGCCGATCAATCCCCCCACAATAAGAGCAACAAATAAGAAATTTGCCGGAAGGCTCTTACTAACACCCAACGGCATCCAAACCTTAGCCAACAGCCAAGCCACCAAAACGGCATAGATAATATTCTTAAAAACATCAAAATAGAAACCAAAGCGCCCCCCTTCATAAGTCTTTAAAAACAAGGCAACCATCCCCAACAAACCAACCGAAATGCCCATCCATCCCAAAAAGGAATAACCCGAAGTCACCACCCAAATACTAAAAGCAACCAACAAGATATTCATTCCATAATTGACTTTTTGGCTATGATTCTTCCGCCCAAATAACTGGGTAGCCAGCGCCGGGACGATGGTAATGGCGACCACAATGGATGCCAACAAAGCAAAAGACTTGGTAAATGCCAACGGCCTAAAGAGCTTACCTTCAGCAGCTTGCATCGTAAATACCGGCAAAAAACTAACAATCGTAGTCGCCACAGCAGTCAATACCGCACCGGCTACTTCGACCGTCGCTTGGTAAATGGTCTCCCCTATTTTTTGATTCGGCGGGGCATTTTTCAGATGAGTATTCATGGACTCGGTCAGGACAATGCCCATATCCACCATCGTTCCAATGGCAATGGCAATTCCCGAAAGGGCAACAATATTGGCATCAACCCCTAAGTAGCGCATGGCAATAAAAACCATCAAGACGGCCACGGGCAAAGCACCGGATATCAAAATAGATGCCTTCAAGTTCAACAACATCAAGATGACCACGATAATCGTAATCAACACTTCAAGCGTCAAGGCTTCATTGAGTGTCCCAATAGTCTCTTGGATTAATTCAGTCCGGTCATAAAAAGGCACAATCGTCACCTGAGAGAGTCGCCCGTCTTTTAGTTTTTTGGTCGGAAGACCGGGGGCTATTTCTGCTATTTTTGATTTGACTTCATTGATGACTTTCAGGGGATTGGCGCCATAGCGAGCCACCACGACGCCGCCAACCGCTTCTGTTCCGGACTTGTCCAACACACCGCGACGGGTAGCCGGCCCCACATTGACGACCGCTATATCCTGAATACGAATGGGGACATTGTCTTTGACACGCACCACACTTTTTTCTATATCATTAATAGATTGTACATAACCCAAGCCGCGCACAAAATATTCCGCAAGGTTAATTTCCAAAGTTTGTGCCCCGATATCCAAGTTACTTTCCCGGATTGCCTTCATCACTTGCGCCATGGAGACCCCATAAATTCGCATTTTTTCGGGGTTCACATCCACCTGATACTCCTTGACAAATCCACCGATGGAAGCCACTTCAGACACACCCTTAGCCGCTGATAATCCGTACTTTACGTAAAAATCTTGCACCGAGCGCAACTCATCCAAATCCCACCCGCCGGTAGGTTGGCCCTGCTCATCTCGTCCTTCGAGTGTGTACCAAAAAATTTGTCCCAAGGCCGTTGCATCCGGTCCCAGCGTAGGTTTGACGCCTTGTGGCAAAAGGTCTCCTGGCAAGGAATTGAGCTTTTCCAAAATACGACTCCGACTCCAATAAAACTCGACATCATCATCAAAAATGACATAAATCGAAGAGAATCCAAACATCGAATTGGAACGCACATTCTTCACGCCGGGAATTCCCAGCAAGGTCGTCGTCAATGGGTAAGTGATTTGGTCTTCTACATCTTGCGGCGACCGCCCCGGCCATTTAGTAAAGACAATCTGCTGGTTTTCTCCAATGTCAGGGATGGCATCCACAGAGACCGGGTCACGGGGCAATCCATCTATCTTAAAATCAAAAGGAGAAGTCACCATTCCCCACCCCACAAACAACAACAATAGCAACCAAGCAACCAATTTGTTGTCGATAAAAAATCGAATAATATGATTTAGCATTTTTTCTGTTTTCTGTAATGAATATTCCGTCCGGTAAGGACAAATATTTTAGCGCAAGCAACCGAAGCCACAAGCGACACACAGCCATTCAAGACAGCTGCCATCATTGACGCACATACGCCAAAGCACAGAAAACTACTAAATTAGGAAAGATTCAAAGAGTACCTGATAGTCTCTTTCGGGTAAGGGTGGCTTCAGAATAACGAACTTCTTAGCCACCGATTTGTGAAGAATCACCGGTTGGACAAACGCCTGTACAAACGCCCACACAAAATGAACTTGATTCGTAGTCAAGTCTGCAAAATCCGCAGTCACGGAATCGACATCCAATTCCATCAGAATCGTCTCATTTTGGCAACAATCATCCTTGTCTATTCCGGGCGATTTAGCCCCCTTTTGGGTATGACAGGCCATTTGCCGGTGATGGGGACACTCCGTCATTTTGTCCATAGAATGACAAGATTCCGCTTGCCCGAAAAAGGCCACCGATTTCAATTCTCCTTGGCAGAAATGACGATCCATAGCGAAGCCCGTCGAAGTAAATAATACAACGACCGCCATCATAACAGCAATACTTCGATATAGGAAATAATCTTTCATCAGTACAAAGGTAACGGATTTTTAGGTTTTTTGTTTGTAACTGTTTAGGTGCTCCTATTATAAGGCAAAAAATAGGCATTTTTGTGTATGTTGAAGCTACAATTTTTGAAGCGTAGCTGGGCTACGTGAGAAAATTTTAGCAAAAACAGGTGCAAAAAGGGCATTTTTTGACCAAAATAGTGGAGACCTAAATAGTTACTTTTGTTTTAGAAAGGTTCAGGTTGCCCTTCGGGCGTTCAAATGCCTTCGGCGTTCAATTTGTGCTTCGCACGTTCAATTGTCCTTCGGACGTTCAAGTGCCTTCGGCGTTCAAGTAGTTTCTTGGCTACCTACCTTTAACCCTTAACCTTTAATAACCCTTAACCCTTAACCTTTAATAACCTTTAACCCTTAACCCTTAACCTTTAATAACTGACATCAATTACCGATTGCGATACCAAGCCACCGTTCTTTTTAAACCTTCCTTAAGGCCTATCTTAGGTTGATAGTCAAAATATCTCTTCAACTTCTCTATGCTAAAGTGATAATCCAAGCCTCCATTACGGATGCGATAAGGGGTCAAAAAAGGTTCCGATTTTAAACCTAGAAGCCGATGGATGCCATAATAAATCTTAGCCACAACCAAAGCAAAACCAAAAGGCATAGAAGTCTTGGGCAGAGGAATGCCTAGGGCTTGCGCCAATTCGGTATTAAATTGCTGCCAAGTAATATCCAAACCATCCGTCGCCAAGAAGGCTTCTCCGTTGGCTCGGTCATCATGCCCCACTAAGTAAAGGATGTCCACCAAATTATCAACAAATACAGGGCAGGTCTTGCTTTTTCCTTTCCCAATTTGGGAGAATTTGCCGGATTCCAGGGCTTCGATGTATTTGGCCATGAAGGTACGGTCATTTTCGCCATAGACATTGCCCGGGCGGACAGCAGTTACCGCCATTTTAGATTTTTGGCCAAAATCCAAGACCCATTTTTCCGCAAGGTACTTGGTCTGTGCATACGGGATCAAATGCTTTCCGGGGGGCATATCCTCCGTCATATTCGTTTGTCCAAAACCATGAAAAGCAACCGTACTGATATACACCAACTTCTTAACACCTGCCCTTTCGGCTGCTTGGACGACGGTTTGAGTCCCTTCCAAATTCACCTTTTCAAATTTTGCGTAAGCCCCCCAATCAGCCGCCAAACCGGCTAAATGATATACCAAGTCCACCCCTTCTAAGGGCGCTTTCAAGGATGCAGCATCATTGATATCACCATAAAACAATACCGTATTTTGACCTTGCAAAAAGGTCAAATCAGATGTTTTCCGAACCAAACTATGAACAATATAGCCTTCTGCAATCAGTCTTTTGACCAAATTGCTCCCTATAAATCCGTTTGCGCCGGTCACTAATACCTTTTTCATGGTGTCCGTTTTTTAGCCATAAATAATAAACAAATCAGTCAAAACCCCGATAGAGGCATGCAAAATCACCACATACCAAATAGAACGTGTGCGCAAGGCTATCATCCCAAACAAGATACCCACGATGATAGAGCCGATGATTTCGCCTTCCGGCTTATCAATATGCACCAAACAGGAGGAGATGGTCTGAATCAATATCGCCGCCACTGCTCCATATTTTTCTTTTAAGCCAAACAAGATAAATCCCCGAAAGAAAAATTCCCACGCAATATAATACAGCAACACATAAGCCAACTCATACCCCAACAAATGGCTTTGGTCAGTCAAAAGACTTTTGGCAAGTGGATACTCGGAGCGTACATCCGGCATTTTGGCTGCAAAGTAGATGACCGGAAGGATCACCAACGGAATAAGCCCCAATAACTTCAGCCCGAATCTATAATCTCCTAAGCTTACGCCAAAATCACGCATCCGCTTATCCGTCCCCAAAAGAATATACAGAACCGGTATCACCAAAACCAAGATAAAGAATATAAAAAATTGTGTTACAGCCACTGCCTGATCGACCGGCCATCCAAAATCACTCCACAAATTAAATGTCCCCGGATAGCCATGATACCGATAAATGGTCAGCAACACCGGCGCACTCAACAAAATAATATAGTACGGTATGTCCTTTCGGGAAAAATCAAAAGTAGCCTTCATGATGCTAAGGTTTTTCTTCATAAAATGGGACCCATCGGCGACTCCATTTGGAGCCTGCAAACCACTCCACTAACCCATAACTAATCAAAGTCCAAACCACACCACCGATAATATCCACAAAATAATGGTACCGACAATAAATCAACGAAATAAAAATCCCTATGACCACCGGTACAAAAAAGACAAGCCATTTGCGCCGGTATTTGGCAACAGCTATCAATGTCGTCAAAGATATAGCCGCATGCAAACTAGGAAAGGCATCAAATTTATTATGCTCCAATGAATTGATGGTGTTGCGGATTAAATCTGTAAAATATAACCCTTCCAGCGGTACTTTTTGCAACTCCACCAACGGCTTATAGGATTTGGGCCCCAAGGCCGGCACTAAGAAATAAAGCAAATAGGAACCATAATACACCGTAAAATAAAACAAAATAGTATGATCCAATGCCTTGAATTGCTTCTGTTTGTACAAATAACCCAACAGTATCAGCGGCATCGGAAAATAAAATAGATACAGATAATACATGAATTCTGTCAAATAGGGATGAATCATCCTTTCAATCCAAACGGTTGGATGGACTCCCAACAATCGAAAATCCGCATTAGCCAAGGCTTCATCATAGACATTCGGATTGATATAGGGCAATACCATGTGTAAACTATCAAAGACAAAAATCAAGAATATCGCCGGATAAAGCGTCAATAAAACCTTGGCAAATACAGAATTGGTTGGCCGGGAACGCACGCCAATCACCAAGACCATAAACAAGCCCAAACCACCCAACAAATACAGCCCTTCCCGCTTAAAAGAAGATTGCTCATAAGTCAAAAGGTAAAAAATCACCATCACCAACCAAAAAAGAGCATTGATGATGTCCACTGCACTAAGCGACTTTGACCATTTCATTAATTAGCCGATATCTTTGGTAAATAAGCGATAGGTTTTGTAGCGGACTCCATTCAATTTTTCGGCAGCAGCCACCATCATTTCATTCTTTTCGAGTATCCAAGAAGCTTCGCCGCCGATAATGTTGTTTCGACGGGCAGCTTCGATAATATTGGCAAAAAATACGGCTTCTATACCCATCTTTCGATAACCATCAATTACGCCTAAAGTAATGATCCGAACGTATTTGGTCTTTTTCTTTTGGGTCAACAACTTGATTATGTTAAACGGAAAGAGCTTGCCATCCTTAAAATTAATGATTATTTCATTGATATTCGGTATGGTAAGTGCAAATCCCACCATTTTGCCTTCATGCTCGGCCAAAAGCACATATTCCGGGTCAACGACCATTTTTAAGCCTTCGGCCAAGAAGTCAAATTCTTTATCCGTTACCGGAATAAATCCGTCGTTTTTGCTCCAAGCAGAATTATAGACTTCTTTGATTTTGGCCACTTCGGACTTGAATTTCTTCATCTCTACATTCCGGAAGGTAATTCCCTTGCGTTTGAGCCGCTCTTTAATGGCATTAGCCAATCGAACAGACTTATCTGACACATCCTTGGTGTAAATCATATAGGCATACAAGTCCAATTCTTTCTCGAATCCGTATCGTTTGATGTGGTCGTGATAATAGGGTTTGTTGTAGGTCATTTCTACGATGGGCGGCCGGTCAAAGCCTTCGACTAACAATCCGGCCGTGTCATTCGTCGAAAAATTGGCGGGGCCAATCATCGCCGTAAAACCATGCTTCAAATTCCAGTCTTTGGCCGTATCAAAAAGGGCTTTGGAGACTTCATAATCATCTATCACATCATAAAAGCCAAAGAAACCGGCATTAGATTGATAGTATTTATTATAGTTATTATTGCGGATAGCAGTGATACGACCGGCCGGTTGGCCATCCTTATAGGCTAAAAAATGTGCCACGGATGAATGCTCAAAAAAAGGGTTTTTCTTTTCCGAAAGGAGCTCCTTCACAGCCATTTGGAGCATAGGCACGTAGTTGGGGTCTCCTTTGTAAAGCCGGTGCGGAAAGTTGATAAAAGCTTTAAGGTCTTTCTTCGTTTCCACTTTCTTGATGTCGATTTTCTTCATATTTCGTTAATAACTATATGATTTCCAACTGCTTAGCCAATGCGATGAGCTTATCAATGCCTTGGTCGATATGCGCTTTAGTATGGGTCGCCATCAACGAAAGTCTCAATAATTCCTGACCTTTAGGTACCGCCGGGCTGACCACTTGATTGACAAAGACCCCTTGTTCCAGCAATTTGCTGGTCAGCCGGTAAGTCTTCGTTTCATCGCCGATAAAGACCGGAATAATCGGTGTCTCAGAATGTCCCGTATTAAAACCGGCATCTATCAATTTTTTCTTGGCATAGCGAGTATTCTCCCAGACCTTATCAATCCGTTCCGGCTCTTCATCTACTAGGTCAATGGCAGCAAAAGCACTAGCGGCATTGGCAGGTGAGATGCTTGCGCTAAATATCAAAGACCGGGAAAGATGCTTAAGATAGCTAATCATCTCGGCACTTCCGGCAATAAAGCCACCTACGGTCGCAAAGGACTTGCTAAATGTCCCCATAATCAATTCTACTTCATCATTGAGCCCAAAATAATCGGCAGTGCCGCGCCCGCCGTTGCCCAAGACACCTAATCCATGCGCATCATCCACCATTATGCTGGCACCATATTTTTTAGCCAAAGCTACGATTTGGGGCAATTTGGCAATATCGCCTTCCATACTAAACACCCCATCCACCACGATAAGTTTATTGCCGGTATCGGGCAGTTTTTGAAGAGTGGCTTCCAGGTCTTCCATATCATTATGGTTGAATTTTCTCACTTTTGCGAAAGCCAAACGAGCGCCATCATAAATGCAAGCATGGTCGTATTCATCCAAGATGATATGATCTGTGCGCCCCATCAAAGAAGAAAGCACGCCCAAATTTACTTGATAACCGGAACTAAACACCAAAGCGGCTTCTTTATTCATAAATTGGGCAATTCGCTGCTCTAAAGCCACATGCAAATCCAAAGTGCCGTTGAGCAATCTGGAGCCGGCTGTACCGGTTCCATACTTATCAATGGCCTTTTTGGCAGCCGCTTTTAGCTTAGGATGGTTAGTCAAACCCAAATAACTATTGGAACCAAGCATAATCACATCCTTACCGTTCATTTTCACTACAGCATCTTGCTCGGAATCAATCACCCGAAAAAAATTATAAAGCCCTACTTTTTGTAGAGCTTCAGGAGCTTTATAATCTTTGACTTTATCTCTTAACATAGTTCCATTTTTTGTTTCATTGCATATAGGCGCACAAGCCTGATAATCTGTGTATTAGTAGGGCAAAGGTAAGAAAATAATAATACCGGCTGAAAAATAGGCCGGCAAATCATGCATAGGAGCCGTATTTTATCATTATTGGGTCAAAAGCAAAAAAAAAGTAACTATTTAGGTATCCACTATTTTTGGTCAGAAAATGGCCTTTTTGCGCCTGTTTTTGCTAAAATTTTCTCACGTAGGGACGCACGGCCGTGCGTCCCTAGGTCAACATACACAAAAATGCCTATTTTTTGCCTTAAAATAGGGAGCACCTAAACAGTTACAAAAAAAAAAGGATACTGCAACAGTATCCTTTTTTTTACCATAATATGCGCTATATTCAGCACTCCATCAAGCTAGTAATTACTAGTTAACTGATTCATTTCTTCCTTATAAGAAGCAATAATATGCAATAAGGTCAAAACAGGTGCTTTATAGACCATCTTAGAAAAATCTTCTTCACTGATAGCTCTAACCAAACGGATATTTGTTGATTTATTACCAAGATTATAGTCACTTATGAGTTTTTTCACAAAAGGAGACATGGCTATAACGGACGAAGTCCCATCCAATTTTCCAACATTATCTTCAAAGGCATCATCAAAGCAAAGCATTGCAGTCTGCAAATTAGAAGGCATAGAGAGCATAGAAAGCTCAGGTTCATCCAAATCCCACAAAGAAACAGGAATCTCAATATCATCATTCAACACATTGGCCATCAACATAGTGTAAGACTCTTGACTCTTATCTTGGAGCATTCCACTTTCTAGAAGTTTTCCTTCAAACTTCTCAAACACATCTAAGGTAACGATTGGGTTATTTCCCAAATCATGATACCTAGTACCATAACACTTTGCCAAGGAGGCATCAACACTTTTCTGTGCATTCAGACTAACTGAAAACACAAGAACAAAAACAAGAAAGGCAACAACTTTTTTAAACATTTGCTTTAGCATTTAGGGGGTACGCAATGCGTGGACACAATTGTGTCACACAATTTCTGAAAAAAAGAAATGGAAATGTTCAGTTACGACAAGTAAGGGCTTGTCATAGATAGTGGTAGTAGTGTCCCTAAAATGTTTAATAGCATCCTTAAAAAAGGATAATCTTTGCTTTTTAGGATACAGAGGGAATATCCAAAAAGCGCACCATTTAAAAGAAATTAATTGGAGCAGGAAACGAAACAAGAACTCAATTTAGTATTGAAGGAAATACTAATCTATAAATCCCTTGTTCCCATGCCGTAAAGATAGAAGCATTTTTTTATTTAACAAAACTTTTTTTACTTTTTTTTTACTTTTTTTTTGGGTAGATTAAATATTAGCTTTTATTAAAATATATATTACATTCTTCACCCCCAACAACCCTGTCACACTAGGATTTTTTCTGCCTTTTTATCCACCAAAAAACAACTAATCCGAAGAGAACAAAAAGCCTACCAAGATACGCCCCTATA
>JALVCY010000308.1 GCA_027009605.1 Saprospiraceae bacterium | reverse complement strand
TCACCACTCACTACTCACCACTCACTACTTACTACTCACTACTCACCACTCACCACTCACTACTCACTACTCACCACTCACCACTCACCACTCACCACTCACCACTCACTACTCACTACTCACCCTTTACTTCATGATGATTAATTTTTCAAATCCGCTGGTTGTCGTTTGTTCTTTACCTTCCAAAGAGGTTAGCTTGATCCGATAAATATACACGCCTTTAGCCAATTGGTCACCGTATTCGTCTTTTCCGTCCCATTGTATGTTGGTGACTCTGGAGCCTTTCGGGAAAATATCCGCATCGATTGTTTTGATGATTTTTCCGTCAACGGAGAAAATATCAATTCTTGCTTTACCCGGTTCGGACAGGTTGTGTTCAAATTGGAAAGAAGTGTGGGAGGTAAATGGATTGGGATAGTTCAAAACATGAGCTAGAGCCGCTCCATCTGTTTCCGCTACAAAGAAGGTGATTTCTGCTTCGCCGGAGTTGTTGGCGACATCCCAAGCCTTGACTGCTATGGTATGCTCTCCGGGGGCAATATCTTCTAGTGGATAGTGCATCTCGCCTTTGGTATAGTCATTGGCGCTGGCTTCGTAATAATTGTTGGCCACATGAATCTCTCCGTCAATGGTAGCGGTTAAGTCATGTCCTACACCACTTCCGGAAATATTAATCCCGTTGTCATCGGACAATTTGGCAAAAATAGTGGGATGGTCGTTGGTCAGTCCTCCGGATACAAACTCTTCATCATTCATAAATAGCTCGACAACGGGAGGGGTGTCATCCTTAATGGCCAAGTCCGTACTGCCGTTGATGTATAGTTTTTCTTCATATCCGGCTGCATCGCGGCTTATTTCGTCCGTTGCATAATAGCTGATTTTTCCGTAACCGTGACTAACGACGTCCTTGGGGACGACAAAGGAGAATTGGAAGTCCCCGGCAGTTACGGAAGCTAAGCCTTTAAAGATGATTCCTTTTCGTGCTTTGTAGGGTAGGGGCGGATTGTCTTGGCCGAGGGTCAAGAAGTTGGCGTATTGGTCATATATAGTGATATAAACTTTACCGTTGAAGTCGGTAAGCTTTTGACCTTGGTGGTTGGCCAGATGCCCGTCAATAGTAACTTTGGTAAGAGCTTCAATGGCTACAGAATCAACGGCTTGCAGGCTCGTTCCATTGATTTTGTCCGTAAGGACGATATTGTCTTGTGGCAGTGCCAATTGCATCGAAGGGTCACCAAGAAGCAAAAATTTACGGACTTTATTGGCGCTTCCGGCGTTATTTTTACCGATACGGAGCATTTCTCCGATTGTCCGGGCTTGGCCGTTGTCCCGAATGAAAATCTGAGGGAAGGTGGCAAAAATTAAAGCTTTATTGTCTTGTGAGTAAACCGGACGTACCGTAGAAAAAAGGGCAATCGCCCCTCCTGTCGGATTCTTGAGCAGGTCTTCACCAAACGTCTTGATGGCCGGATCATCAAAACCGGCTGTAGAGCAACTCGCCGTGATAATTAGGGGCAAGTGTGCTTTGATATGCTTCCATTTTTGGATGGATTGGCGGGTCAAGACTCGTTCTTGAGCGAGGCCATTGGCACCGCCGTGCCCGAAGTAGTTGACAATGAGCGTACCGGACAGGACGGCATCGTTGATTTGTTTGGTGGCTTCGGGGATGCGTTGGCCGTAAGGAGCCGGAACTTGTGGGTAGGCATCCAAGAATACTTTTTTGGTATTAAATATCTGATGTTGCCCATCGGTCAAATCGGCAAGTTCATTGGCTTGGCTCATGTGACCGGCTCCATCGCCGTCATCTCCGATACTCACCAGCCGGGTACGCCAAGGCTTTAGTGTCGAAGGATCGGTGTCGTAAAAAATAATCTTGTCCACGATACCGGCTGCTTCGTCCGGTGTGCGTGCGGTGATACGTCCGACAGCGATGTCGAGAGCTCCGTTTAGGTTTGCATCCCCTTCGCTGTCACTTAGTAGGCCGTAGAAATCATCAGAGGGGTAGGTGTTGATTTTTTGAACCGAATTTTGAGTCTCTCGAACCGGAATCAGGTTATAATTGCTGGGGTTGTTTTTGATATTTTTGGCATCGTAGGAGCCATCTCCAAACAATAGCAAGTATTTGAAGTCCGGGTCACGGTCATAGACCATTTTTACAAAGTCTCGAATGCCCGTCGGGTCTTGGATTCCTGAAGAAAATTCATTGTAAACATCTTCGACATTTACGGTAACGACGTTCATTTGGTCGTGGGTCGCTCGGTGTGCGGCCAACTTTAGGGCTTCATTTTTTAGTGATGGATGATAGAGAAGAATCAAATCGGCTTTCTCAATGCCGTGGATATTTTGATTGGGAATGCTGCCGATGGCTTCCGGAGTAGGGAAGTTATCTCCCATTTTGAAGACAGCAAAACGCTTCAATGTGTCTGTTGTTACGGTGAATTTTACGATGTCTCCATCTTGCGTAAGTGCTTGATTTTTAGGCTGATATGGAGCCGTAATGTCCCATACCTGCAAGTCTTGACCAATTATCCGGAAAGTGGTGACGGGATGGGGCGTATCAGAAAGGCTGCCAAAAGTAAAAGGTTGATTTTTATAGATGAGCCGGCGATGGGCATTCATTTCTATATAGTCCAGCCACCCTTTGGCTTCAATGGAATTGGCTTGGTAGGTCAGGGTGATGTTTGGTTTTGTCCCTTTCGGGAAAAAGGGAATATCATAAGTGCGAATTCGACCTACATCGGCCCAAGCATCGGTTCCCAAACCGGGAATACTGGTGTTTAGGTTTTCGTCTTCCACAGATACGGAGAAGCTGACGGGATTGATAGCCCTTCCGGCAAAACGTACCCGCAGGTTGGCTTTTTTGTCTTTGATGATGTCCGGAAAATCAAACTTGTCATTAAAGCTTTGTGTGGTTTCTGCTTTAAATATCTCACCAAACCATTCCAGTCCGCCCCCTTCGGAGGAGGGCTCTTCATCCAGTAGGTTGTATTTGTCTAATTCGTATTTTTGGCAATCAATGTAGTCTTCCGTTTCAAATCCGGCATCGGATAAGGAGGCTTGATTTTGAATGCGGATACCCGGTTTATCATCTATTTTGATGTAATAAAAAGCTTGGTTGGAATAAGGATTGTTGGGGATTTGATAGGCTTTGTTGTTGAGTTTAGTGATGGGCTTGGTGCTCACAGCATGGAAAAGAATAAAATCATTGTCATCAAATTTTCCATCATCTTGTCCGGAGATAAAGATGGCATTTTCCGCAAGGTCATCTACCCGGTTGGTGGCGATAAGCTCGGGCAAACGATAGCCGCCGTTGCCTAAAATATGGATATTTTGGGGATTGATGGTCGCCACATCCACACCTAGTTTTTGAAGGAAGTTTTTGTCTATTTTGTGGATTCCGTTTTGAGTAATAGAGAAT
>JALVCY010000307.1 GCA_027009605.1 Saprospiraceae bacterium | reverse complement strand
ATTTGATGCGTTCCGTGGATAACTTTACTGTACCCATATCGGTACTTTGGATGTTTTTATCTTCTTTTTCGGATTTAACGACGACTTCTTCCAATTCTACCCCGCCTTCGCTGAGCTCGATATTGACTACCCTGTTTTGAGTTAAATCGACGTTTACGACTTGGTCTTCAAATCCTAAATAGGAATAAACAATCGAGTATTGACCGGCTTCCAAAGTCAAGGAATAAAAGCCATAAGCATTGGAGAGCGTCCCCTGAATGGGCTTGTCTTTATTGTAAATATTAGCGCCAATCAGGCTTTCGCCACTTGCCTTTTCCTTGACGTAACCACTTAAGGTATAGGTAGTTACAGGTTTTTGCGCAAGCAAGATGGTAGAAAAAAACAAACAGATGAAAAGGGGAAAAAATTGTTTAGGAGACATTATTTTGGGGCTTTAGTTTTGTAACTGTTTAGCTACTCGCTAATTTTTGTTAGAAAATGCCCTTTTTGCGCCTGTTTTTGCTAAAATTTTCTCACGTAGCCCAGCTACGCTTCAAAAATTGTAGCTTCAACATCCACAAAAATACCCATTTTCTACCTAAAAATTGGAGTACCTAAATAGTTACTTAGTTTTTTTATTTTCAGGGACAAAATCAAGGGAGACCGAATTGATACAATAGCGCAAACCCGTCGGTTTAGGACCATCTTTAAAGACGTGCCCCAGATGACCACCGCAACGTGCGCAACGCAATTCAATTCGCTTCATACCTAAACTGTAATCCGGTATTTCTACAATATGCGATTTGTCGATGGCTTCATAAAAACTAGGCCATCCACAACCGGCATCAAACTTAGTATCCGACTGAAACAGCACTAATCCGCAGGCTGCACAGACATATTCCCCTTCGCTGTTATTTTGAAGCCATTTTCCTGTAAAGGGGCGCTCGGTTGCACCCTGACGAAGGACGCTATAGGCTTCCGGATTGAGAATGCGTTTCCAAGCGGTATCCGGTTTGGATATGGGAACAATCTTATCTCCTGTAACAGAAGATTTTCCTTGGGGTAGATTCTGCCCCGTAGTGGAACAAGACATCCAAATAAAAGCCATTAGTATTAAAAATAGATTTCGATTCATCTCACTCAATTTTAGCTTGAAGATATTGAATATTCATTCCGCCCCAAATACCTAGTGCATCTGAGACATTGCCCTTAATCCTGACATAGGAGGAGAAAGGCCCTTGATTGGCACTAAACTCCGCTGTCTTTTCAAATTGATAATGCGCTTTATCTATAGACGCCCATTTTAGCGAAAGCGAATCTCCGACTTTATACAATCCGAAAGCCAAGGGGTCTTCGCCTTCGGCCGGTTTGACTCCGTTATTGGGCACAAATTCAATCGTCTGCCCACTGATAAAACCATCATCATAAATAGAAAAATTGGGACGAACATAAGCGCTGTCATTGATGCTGGTAAAATATCTCCAATAATCCAAACCATCGCCCGGATCTGTCAAAAAAGCATGCAATTCCCTGTAATCTTTCAGTTGGTCACCGGGCAAAGCTTGAAAGAAAAAGGAATCTATGGGTACTAGGCGCGGAATGGTCGTCGTGGCTTCATGCTGTTTTCCATTTTCGACAATGGTCAAGTCGTAGCGCTGCCCTTCTTGTCCATTCAACTGCATAGATACATCCACATAAAAGCAAAGATTGGCGGTAATGGAGTCGGCATTAAGACCCAACATTTGACTGACAAAGGCTTTTTGTTCCTCGGTCAATGCATTCAGACAGATTTCGGTCAAGGGGTAGTCGATTCCATTGTTATGGACGGTCACTTGGGCATCGTGAACATAAAGCTCATCAAAATCCCCGGGGTCAATATCTCCATAGAAGGATTTACTCCGTGTCAAAATAACATAAGGAGGCAAAGGGTTTTCACCGGCTTCGATATAGCCTTCGACGACTAAATCGGGAGCTTCTTGACTGATTTCAGGTGTAAATTCGCGCTCACAGGAAGCCAACAACAAAATGGCCAAAGCCAATACTAGTATGGATTTCATAATCAGACGATTCTTGATGTGTAAAAACGACTCGTTTGGGGTTTTAGTTTAGGTTTTGCAATTTTAAATTGTCAAATTCCTTACCTTTAGGGCGTACAATTTAGATGCAAAGATGCAGAGGAGGATTGGAGAGGATTGGTTGCATTTGGATTTTTCTTTGTTTGAGATGGATTTTGGGGGACAGATTCATCTTGTAACCCAACTAACGAATGATTTATGCAATTTTCAAATAGCACCATTGATGTTGAGCAACTGGCTCCCGTTCAAGTGGAAGCCTTTACCCGTTTGGAACCGGCCTACAAAAAGGTAATCTTTTATGAAAATGCCATTTTTTCTATCGTATTGATAGGCCTTTTGTCCGGGGTTTATTTCCGAAAGGGGTATGATGAATTCCAAGAATATTGGCTGATTCCGGCGGTAGGGCTAGGCTTATTTATCTTGTTTATTTTTTGGTTTCGTCCCCGTGCCTTCCGGAAAAAATCCTATCAATTACGGGAGCGGGATATTGTCTATCGGAGTGGATTGTGGTGGCAATCGGAGACCGTCATTCCGTTTGTAAGAGTCCAGCATAGTGCGGTTACCCAGGGGCCGTTGGGACGAATATTTGGCTTCTCCAGCTTAAAATTATTTACGGCCGGCGGCAGCAAAAGCGATTTGGTCATCCCCGGATTAGCTCCGGACAATGCGGCAAAATTAGAGCAGTTTATTAGTCAAAAAGCCGGTTTGGATGCAGAAGAATAATCGTTTTGACCAACCTAGGCATCAGAGCTATTGGGCCATTATTTTGATTATTTTCAAGTTGTATAAGACTTGGTTTAAGCAGCTCATGCCGGTACTGATAGGTATCTGGGTGGGTTCTAAAAAAGCCTCTACCCTCTTGTATTCGATTTTAGCATTCTTTGTCTTGGTGGCTATCTTTGGACTCGTATATTTCTTTCGCTACACCTTCTATCTGTCTGATAATGAATTAGTTATAAACAAAGGTGTCTTTCGCAAAAGCAAGATGAATATCCCCTTTGACCGGATTCAATCCATTAATTTCCAACAGAGCATTTTGCATCAAATCTTCTCCGTGGTCAAGCTGGAAGTGGATACGGCCGGTTCGGCCGGAGTCGAATTTGACCTTCGCGCCATTTCCCGAAAGGATGCCGTCGCCTTGCGGGAAATTATCCTTGCGGGAAAAAGTCAAACGCCCGAAGATTCCGAAATAGAATCCGAAAATACACCGGACATAGCGGCATCTGAAGAGCAACTATTGTTTAAACTTACCTTTCCTGAATTGGTCAAGGTAGGGCTTACGCAAAATCACCTAAAATCCGGCATGCTCCCTTTTCTACTTTATTTTTGGTTGAGAAGTACACTGGGGCAAGGCGGTGTCGAACTG
>JALVCY010000306.1 GCA_027009605.1 Saprospiraceae bacterium | reverse complement strand
GAAGTGGGGAGTTAAGGTAAACAGAATAAAATTTTGTTCCGTGCTTCAATTTTTGACTATAGTGACTTTTCGGAGCGGACTCATTGTTCAAGCGTTCAACTGATTCTCATAACTAGTTGATTATCAATGCTTTCAGATGAACAGTTGAACGATAGAACAAAATCTCCAAACAGAATAAAAATTGGTGGTTTTGCATTAGGATATTTTTAGGAGTAAACTCTTGATGGTTTAACGGTTTAGCGGTATTTCGGTTTAACGTTGCGCTCTCTCTGAAAAATATTCTATCATTTGAAAAGATATTAACCGTTAATAACCGTTATTAACCGTTACTAACGACTCATTATTCTCCCTTTCCCTAATTGCCTGTTTATCAATCGGTTATGTCTTGGAGATTATTACGGCGGGATTTCACGATACGTACTGTTGCAATTATAAAAGAAGCATCTCCACTATGAAAGGTAACATTCATTATTGGGTCTTTAGATAATTTATCTGTGGGAAAGTAATAGTGTAAGGTTTTGTTCTTTATTTGCGCAAAATATTGTTTTTTTTTCAATTTTTTCTTTAATTTGTGCCCTGTTTAGGGGATACAGGACTGTTATTCCATTGATTTTGAACAACTTATGTCTGCTTGCGCAAAAATATACGCCTTCGCCGGAAGGTGGTGAATTGTGGAAGTTTTGGATTGGGAAGGTGGGGGGATAAACGAGTTAACCCAATGCAATAAAACAACAAAATGAAGCGTTCGATTGATTATTAACTTTTAAATTTCACTGAAATGAAGCAAACAATTTTTTTAGTAGCAACAATGTTAATCTTTACAACTAGTAGTTGTAAAAAAGATGATGACAATGCATATGCGAAATTTAGCGTTAAACAGAAAACATCTATCAATAGTGGCACTTTTACCTTTTCAAAAGCTTTGATTGGTATTAGTGAAATAGATTTTGAGATTGAAACAGGTTCAGATGACCACGATTTTAAATATGAAGGGGCATATCAATTTGATATTTTAACTGGTACAAGTTCTCCTGCAATTAGTTCCGTTAAAATGACACCTGGAACTTATCACGAACTTGAAATTAATATAGCTAATGTTTTGACAAGTGGAAAATCCATTGAAATATCAGGGACATATGATAATGGAACAGCATACCAATTTGAATTTTCGTCAACTCTTAATGAGGATTATGATATTGAAAATACAACTGGTATTAATGTTAACACAGGGGGAGCAGTTGATTTTGTTCTTTCGCTAGATATAGAAGCATTATTTAACGGTGTTGATTTTACAACAGCTGATATAGATAATGATAATATCATAAGAATAAATTCATCATCTAATTCGAATATAGCATCAATTATTGAGAATAATTTAGACAATATTATGGATTTTGATAATGATTAAACAATAACTGGTGCTAATCGAATAGACGACTCCGCTCCTAGAAACTAGGAGCGGAGTGCGCATCTCTCATCATCTAGATAAAAATCGGGATACAGGCACTAATGTAGTATCCCCAAAAAACTGAGAAAAACAAGCGATGATGACATCAGACGCACTTGCCGCAGGCGCAACACAAGTAAGTCCGCTGCCTATCTCAGCCGTCCAAAACCAAACAAAATAAGACAGCAGCAAGTAAAAAGGTAGTTTATTAGAATATTGTACTCGAAAATATAATCAAATTGCGGTTTTACAAAAGTGGAATCAGTTCATTTGTTAATCTGTAAATATATGCTCAAACCCATTTTCCCACCGGCAAGAAAGACTAGAGATTTGCCCCAATTAAAGAATCCGCCCCCCTTTCCTAGCAGTCATGACGACAATTACCCGAAAAAAACGTCCATATTCTAAGAAATAGCGTATTTTTGACCAAAATTAACACTTTTGGGCATCTTTCAAGACATAAAGAATTCTCCTAAGTATATTCGCTGGACTCAGTGGGAATACTGGCCGATGGCGGCTTTTTACATTCCCGTGTTTCCCTACTATGTATTTTTGTCCGTAAGGGCGGGGCATCCCTTCTTTTATGTGGCAGCCAATCCGGGTATAAAATCCGGTGGCAGTGGTTTTGAATCTAAGTACGATACCATCAAGATGCTTCCGCAAAAATGGGCACCCAAGACCGTACTTGCACCCAAAGGAATGGCCTTTGATGAAGTCAAAATCGCCTTGCGGCAAAAAGGAATAGACTTTCCTATGATTGCCAAACCCGACATTGGATTTCGCGGCTTGTTGGTGGAAAAAGTGAATAATTATGAGCAACTGAAAGCCCATATCCAAAAGTATAAAATTGACTTTATCATCCAAGAATTTATCGAATCGCCCATCGAATTCAGCGTTTTCTACCACAAAATTCCGGGCGAAGAAAAGGGGAAAATCACTTCACTGACCATCAAAGAGTTTCTGCAAATTAATGGAGACGGGCGGACCAAATTTGGAGACCTACTCAACAAATCTCCCCGCGCCAAAGTCATCTTGGAAGACCTACAACTCCGCTACAAAAACCTGTGGCATACCATCCCCGTAAAAGGCAAAAAAATTAAAGTCGTAGAAATCGGCAATCACTGCCGCGGCACCCACTTTGTTAATGGTAATCACTTGATTGACAGCCAATTGCATGAATTATTTGATGAGCTTAACCGGCAGGTTCCGGGTTGGAATTATGGCCGTGTGGATGTACGTTGCGACAGTATCGAAGCACTCAAGAAAGGCGATTTCAAAATCATAGAAATCAACGGGGTGCTCTCCGAACCTACCCATATTTATGATGCTTCCAAAACCACCTACTGGAAAGCCGTCCGCGAAATTGCCCGCCATTGGAAGATACTCTATCGGGTGGCGACCCAAAATCACAAAAAATTTGGCGCCGAATACGATAATCCCAAGGAGTATATTCAGTCTGTGAAGGCCCTTCGGCGGTATGTTAAGGGGTTGGAGGGGGAGTGAATCAGTTTTTAGTCTTGGTTCAGTATTCTAACCAAGAAACGGTTTAAGTTCTTCAGATAAAAACAACAATTCCATTTCACTCATCGCACGTGTCGGATTTTGAAAATCAAAGTATCCAAGTGCCTTAGAATTTTCAATGGCTGTATTTAGATATGACTTTAACTTTAAGTAAATATCATCATTTTGTTTTGTAAAGAATTTTTGGCTTTTTTCATAATTCTTTAAATACTTTTTCAGCTGTTTTTCTACATCCGAGCAAGGGCTATAATACTTCGATGTTCTTTCAAAATGAAGGAGAAACCAAAACTCAAGGCAAGGATTATTTACAATTACAATAACATTTCTCGTAACTGTTTAGGTGCCCCAATTTTTAGATAGAAAATAGGCATTTTTGTGGATGTTGAAGCTACAATTTTTGAAGCGTAGCTGGGCTACGTGAGAAAATTTTAGCAAAAACAGGCGCAAAAAGGG
>JALVCY010000305.1 GCA_027009605.1 Saprospiraceae bacterium | reverse complement strand
TGCCCTTTTTGCGCCTGTTTTTGCTAAAATTTTCTCACGTAGCCCAGCTACGCTTCAAAAATTGTAGCTTCAACATCCACAAAAATGCCTATTTTCTATCTAAAAATTGGGGCACCTAAACAGTTACACTTTCCAAAAGTTTAAAACTTTTGGAAAGTGTCAAAGACTAAACAAATATCCCACACTCAAATCAGCCGTAGCATTTATCGGCAACTCGTCATGAAGGAAACCGGCAACAGATAGACTACCCGTAAGTGAAATTCTCTTTTTCAAGATGGCCTTGCCAGAAAAACCGACCTGAACACCGTATGCATCTTTAAGCTGAAGCCATGAGCTACAAGCATTATCGCATAAGCCCCCTTCCATATTTACCTCATAGTTCCAAAAGCGAAGACTAGGACCTACGCTACCTTTCAGCAAAAGGCTTTTGGCTTGATTGCTTAGCAATATGCGATTATAAAGTAATCCGAACTGCTCGCTATATCGGTGTCGTCCCCTTGGTTCTGAATCATTTACGAAATGAAAGGCCAAATGATCATAAGTAAGCTGAAAGCTATGTGGTGCTTTCCAATACCATTCAAACCCAAAATGGAAAGGAACAACGCCATACCCAAAAGCAAATTCCTTACTACTAGTATATCCATCGGGCACAATAACTTCTGAAGCATGCAACCCTCCCGTAATCTCAAAGCCATGGAGCTGAGCATGGCTAAAGAAAGGAAGCATTAAAAATGATAATAAAATTAGCTGTTTCATGTTATTTTATTTTAACAAAATGATTAATTTGTTTTCTTTTTGGCGTAAGCCCTAACGCAGCCCATACACCTTCATCCCCAAATAAATAGCCAAAAGGCCAAGCAAGACAGAAATACCCAGATAGAAAAAAGCCAATCCCGTTTGGCCTTCCTTCAACAAAAGAACGACTTCACTCGAAAAGGTCGAAAACGTACTAAATCCACCACAAAAACCGGTCATCAAAAAAAGTCTGGAATCTTCTCGCCAAGATGGATTGGTCATATAATAGGCCATCAACAAACCCAAAATAAAGGAACTCACCACATTAGCCAACAAAGTCCCAAAAGGGAAATGCCCATAGGTCAAATTTAAGCGCCACCCCAAATAAAACCGGAGAATACTGCCCAAGCCACCGCCCAAAAAAATCACTAATGCCCGCTGTATCATTTTGTTGAAGTCTTTATCCTTTTGGCATAATAACCAACCAATTCAGTGATGGTTATCGCTACGACCAATAACACAACGACTAAAAGCAAAGTACCAATATCCTGTAGTGTATAAGCTAAAACAAAGAAGGCCAAAGTCCCCAAAACCAATATGCCGGTGGCCTGCATGTGCGTCATCCCCAAATCCAGCAATACATGATGAATGTGTGTCTTATCCGGAGAAAAAGGAGACTTTCCCCGGCCAATCCGCTTGACAAATACACGCAAAGTATCAAACAATGGTAAAATCAACAAACTTACTATGATACCCGGTACAGAATTAAAGCGGTAGGCATTTTCCAAAGGGAGCGCATTATTCAACTCAATAAAATGAATCGACATCACCGCCAGCGTAATCCCTACAAGAAGCGACCCCGTATCCCCCATAAATATCCTTGCGGGAGTAAAATTAAACTTCAAGAATCCTATCACCGCCCCAAAAATGGAAAAGGCTAAAATGGCAAAACCCAAATCGCCCACGGCTAAAAACCACAAACCCAATAAACTCGAAACCAATGCCGTAATGCTTCCTGCCAATCCATTAATCCCATCAATTAAGTTCACCGAGTTAATGACCACAATGTAGGTAAAAAGTGAAATCAGCACTCCTGCCCAATAGGGTATTTCCCAAATTCCAAATACACCATATAGTCCGGTTATCATGATATTCGCCTTCAAAATCAAAACCAATGAGGCCGCAATCTGCCCCCAAAGCTTCTTCCGGGGCGCTAGGGGCAGGATATCATCCCGAACTCCTATCAAAAATATAATTAGGAAAGCAACTAAAATATACTGCAATTCCGCAAAGGCCTTAAATGGTGTCCAAAAAGCCACCGACATCATCATACCGGCAAATATACCGATGCCCCCCAACGACGGTGTTATCTCCGTATGGGACGAACGACCATTCGGGACATCGTACAACTTCTTAACCCGTGCAACGTTTATGATGGGAGGAATAAGAAAGTAGGTCGCCGCAAATGCCGTAAGTGCACTAAGGAAAGGCGTATAATCCATTAAAAATTTGATTTTTTCGGTTTGTTTGGCGCTACAAATGTAAGGGAATTTAAAATATATCACAATTTTATGCAAAAATAACCATAGTGTTTTTGCATCATTGCGACAAATCAACTGCTTTCTCACACAAAACTTGCATAAGCTTTGTCAAAACAATGTATTTACGAAGTCACAAATAAAAAAAATTAGCTCTTGACTTTTGAAGATTACAAAAAAATAGCCCCAACTATTCCCAAAACGCCCGGCGTGTATCAATACAAAGACGAAAAAGGGGGCACGCTTTATGTCGGAAAGGCTAAAAACCTAAGAAATCGCATTGCCTCCTATTTCGGCAACAAAAAACACATTTCCGGGAAGACCAAAACCATGCTCAAGCACGCCGCATCCTTGGATTTTACCTTGGTCGAAACCGAGACAGATGCCCTTTTGCTGGAAAGCACACTCATCAAAGACCTTCAGCCTAGATATAATGTCATGCTCAAAGACGGAAAATCCTACGTCTATATTTGCATAAAAAAGGAGCGTTTCCCCCGTGTTTTTCTCACTAGGCGGGTCATTCGGGATGGTTCGACCTATTTTGGCCCCTATACCAGCAAGTACAAGGTGACGATTATTTTAGATCTAATCAAGCAGCTTTTTAAGTTGCGCACCTGCACCTTGAACCTTTCGGAAAAAAATATCAACGGCGGAAAATTCAAAGTCTGCCTAGAATACCATATCAAAAATTGCGACGCACCTTGTGTAAATTACGAATCCGAAGAATCCTATAATCTCAAAATCAAGCAAATCAAAAACATTCTGAAAGGACACTTTCAAGCGGTAAAAACTTTCTTAAAGGAGGAGATGCAAGCTCAAGCAGAACTACTCCATTTTGAGAAAGCTCAAGCCTTAAAAGAAAAGTTGACTGTTTTTGAGAATTATCAGAGCAAATCCACTGTCGTTTCCACCAGTATTCAGGATTTAGATGTATTTTCCATTCAAATTGACGACCAAACGGCTTTTGTCAACTACCTTAAAATCATCGACGGTGCCATCATCCATGCCCAAACGTCAGAAATGACGATGAATCTCAACCAAGATAAGCAACAATTGCTCGCCTACGCCATTCCTATTTTGCGCAAGCGTTTTGATAGTATGGCCACCGAAATCGTCGTCCCTTTTGACCTCCTACTTCCCCAAAATAATCT
>JALVCY010000304.1 GCA_027009605.1 Saprospiraceae bacterium | reverse complement strand
AAAAACGGTCTTAGTATTAGAAAAAGGCCCTTGGTATCGTACCAAAGATTTTACAAAGGATGAATTAACGGCTGTCAGGCGTAGCGTTTACACGCCCAACCTCAAGGACGAACAACATGTCATCGTAGAAACAGATGCCAACGGCAGGCAGGAAGCCAATGCCACTTTTGACACCGGCCGGGACTTTTGGAATGGGAGTTGTGTGGGGGGCTCTTCTAATTTTATGAGTGGCTACTTTCACCGGCTAAAACCTGTGGATTTTAAATTACAATCCACCTATGGTGCTATTGACGGAGCCAACATTGTGGATTGGCCCATCGAATACAAAGACTTGGAGCCCTACTACACCAAGGTAGAAAGCGTCGTCGGAATCTCCGGTAAAATACTGAAACACAAGAACTTAGAACCCCGCTCCACGCCCAATTTCCCCTATCCGCCCTTGCGGGAAAATATAGTTTCAAAGTGGATTGACTTGGCGGCTCAGAAAATAGGGCTTCAAACCTTACCAACACCACGCGCCATCCTATCCCAGCCCAAGGATAAAAGAAACGGCTGTTATTATTCTAATTTTTGCGGAAGCTACGGATGCAGCTCTGATGCCAAAGGGAGTTCTAGAGTAGCCCTAATCAAGGACGCCTTACTCACCGGAAATTGCTATGTCGTGCCCAACGCCAAAGTCTATCACCTGGAAACGGATGGAAAACACAACATCCAAAAAGCTTGGTTTTATGATGCCAAAGGAAACCGGCAATTTGTTCAAGCTAAATTATTTATTCTTGCTGCTCAAGCAATAGAAACGTCTCGCCTTTTGCTCATGAGTAAGAACCCGGAATACCCCAACGGACTAGCTAATAACAACGGGCTAGTCGGCAAAAACTTGATTTTCTCCGGTGGCGGCACCGGCGGGGGGATTTTCCGAAAGGAAGACTACGACGAAGCCACTTGGCAGAAAATATTAGAACGGGGTGTTTTTGTAAACCGAAGCCTTCACGATTTTTACGAACTCGAAGACCCCGAAACAGGCAAGCCCATCAAAGGAGGCGTCGTGGATTTTTTATTCGAACATGCCAATGCAATTCCCAAGAGCTTACGGCAAAAGTGGGACAACGACAACAACTTGGTCTATGGGTCTAATATTAAAAATAACTTAAAAGAATATTTTTCCAAAATCCGCAAACTAAAATTTGAAATTTTTGTCGATTGGCTACCTACTGATGGCGCAAACATCACCTTAGACCCAAAAGTAAAAGACAAATGGGGAGACCCCGTAGCCCGGGTACAAGTTGACAATCACCCCCATGACATCAAAGTGGGTCAACTCATCGCCCGGCACTGTGAAGCCCTATTTGAAAAAATGAATCTAAAGAGTATCTATTCCAATATTGGCGGAAGCCCTCCGGTCAATCTCCAAGCCGGGGGATGCCGATTTGGCCACAACCCAAAGACTTCTGTCCTAGACAAAAACTGCAAGGCCCACGAAGTCAACAACCTTTATATCACCGACGGAAGCTTTATGCCTACCGGCGGCAGCATCCCCTACACTTGGACTATTTATGCCAATTCATTTCGAGTAGCGGATTGGATTCTTAAGGTGATTTGATTTGGGGGTGTGCTGGGATATGAGCCCCAAATTAGACCTTACTGCTATCAAGGATATAAAAATCCTATTCCCTATCGCCCTTTTCCACGTCTTTTTTAGAATCAAAATCAGAACGCAGGTCTTCTTTTGCGGCTACAAGCCCGCTGACAGCATTGGTAGCGGCCATTTCAAGATTATCCTCTGTCACGGTTATGGATACTTTAACAGATGAGAAATCTCCCGTTCCGGCCAGCGTTGCTTTCAATGTCAAGGTAACAGGTCCTTCTAAGACTTCCGCATCTTGCGTCAAGGACAGTTTCAAGCGATTGAAATCAGCTTCGGAGAAGTTAGAGACATCTCCCAAATCAACAGTGATAACCGGATCCGTCTCCGTTCCCACGGGAAGGCTATTGGCGAGTGAAGTAGAGCTTACAAAAAAGACAGAAAGCACCAAAAAAATAAAATTTTTCATAATAAAAAGGGTTTAATAATTAACTCCCATAAGGAAGACCTAGGGGTATCGCCCCTAACTAACTGAACGCAAGATAAGAAGAACAATTGACAAATACAAATTTTTAGCACTTAACTTTTGCAACTACTCGGCTCGGATACTTCATAAGATAAAAAAAGCCTGCTTTAGCCAAAATAATCCAAGTTAAAAGCTAACTGTTTAGGTGCTCCTATTTTAAGACAAAAAATAGACATTTTTGTGTATATTGACGTAGGGGCGCACGGCCGTGCGTCCCTACGTGAGAAAATTATAGCAAAAACAGGCGCAAAAAGGGCATTTTTTGACCAAAATAGTAGCTACCTAAACAGTTACGTTAAAAGAGTTACAAAAAAAACAGACTCACCTGATGCAAGCCTGTTTTCATACTTCCGATATTACTTAATCTTTCCGGAGCATCCAAGTGCTAAAATCTATCTAGCATAAGAAACTGCCCGTTTTTCACGAATCACAGTCACCCGGATTTGCCCCGGATATTGCATTTCATCTTGAATTTGTTGAGAGATGGCAAAAGCCAAATCATCGGAGCGTTGATCGGACACCTTTTCAGACTCCACGATCACGCGCAATTCTCTTCCTGCCTGCATCGCAAAGGCTTTTTGGACACCTTCGTATGACAGAGCCAATTCTTCTAAGTCGGTGATTCGCTTCATATAATTTTCGACCATCTCCCGTCGTGCACCCGGCCTTGCACCGGAAATAGAATCACAAGCCTGCGTAATAGGAGAAAGGATATTGTTCATCTCTATCTCATCATGGTGTGCGCCAACGGCATTGCAAATGGCAGGGTGCTCTTTGTATTTTTTGCAAATTTCGTAGCCATAAAGCGCATGTGACAACTCGCTTTCTTCCTCTGCAACCTTACCAATATCGTGCAACAATCCGGCACGCTTGGCCATTTTGATCTTCTTCGGAGACATCCCCAATTCGGCAGCCATCATAGCAGATAAGTTAGCCACTTCAATAGAGTGCTTCAATAGATTCTGCCCATAAGACGACCTAAAACGCATGCGCCCGATCATCTTAACCAAATACGGATGTAAGCCATGAATGTCTAAATCAATGACTGTTCGCTCCCCTATTTCGATAATCTGTTGGGTCAATTCTTTTTTGACTTTAGCGACCACTTCTTCGATGCGTCCCGGGTGCATCCGGCCGTCAGCCACTAACCGCTGCAAAGACAAGCGGGCAATTTCCCGGCGGATGGGGTCGTAGCTGGAGATGACCACTGCTTCCGGTGTATCATCCACGACAAGTTCCACTCCTGTAGCACTTTCGAGCGAACGGATGTTCCGTCCTTCACGCCCGATGATTTGGCCTTTAATTTCGTCGGATTCC
>JALVCY010000303.1 GCA_027009605.1 Saprospiraceae bacterium | reverse complement strand
ATGTAGGAAGCACAGTACACGATGCGCTCAGAAGGGACTGTCGCTTCTTGATTAGACGATATTATTTTTTGCAACTATTTAGGCATCCACTATTTTGGTCAAAAAATGCCTTTTTTTTGCCTTAAAATAGGAGCACCTAAACAGTTACTATTTTTTATTCACCCGGTATCCTTTTTTATGGAGAAGGATACCAAAAATATGTTTTCTTATGAAACAAATTAAATTTGGGCATTTAGCCCCCCCCCCCAGAATTTTATTCTGCGATTTGTATTAGCACGCACACATTTGCGTGGTTTGCTTAAGATTATGGTCTTTGCGATGATGACCGGTTTCTTTTCGATGGCTTCGAGTTCTAGTGCCCAAGCCCAGTGCGACGGTAATGTGTATGCAGGCCTAACCGAAGGCTCTTGTACTATGCATTTTACATTTTCCAACAAATTTAAAGCGAATGTAAAGACGATTACAAGTTACTCCTTTGATTTTGGAGACGGCTATGTCTTGACTGCTAGCGGGGTTTCCTTTTCTGCTGCATTTGCAGCGACACATTATGACCCGAACCTAGGGTTTTATCGAACACATGGCCATTATGACGATGTGTATCATTTCTATTGTCATCCCGGCACAAGTTATAATTACATCATCGATATTGATTACATAGACTTACAAGGTAATGCCAAAAACTTTTATTGCTCGCAGACCTTTGTTTTTGAGCCGAGCCCGGGTTATGACTGTAGCTGTAGCTCGTCTTCGGACTGTGATTTTACGATGAGTCAAACCGGCTGCTCAAAGTTGGAAGTTAATTTTGATGGTGCCACTAATGCCGATGCTTCCGTTTACAATTATTATATCAACGGGCTGTTGGCTTATTCTTCAACGACTACTCCGGATTGGACAATGAGCCTAGAGAATATGAATCTGTGTGAAGGAGGCCTGAAAGTGACCTACCAAGTCCTTGATGAAAAGAACAATGAGATTTGTAATGTTGAAAAAGAATTGAGTATTCCGGAAGGAATTTACATAGGAAATCATGATTGTACACCAAAGTATATCTCTGATTTGGTGACTAGCGGTGTTTTGCCGCCTAACCAATATTCCGGAAGCTGTCCGATATATGTAGTTGGTGAGATTATTTTTGATCAAGACTATACATTTAATGCTACCGAAATGTATTTTGAGAGCGGAGCAGGCTTGACAGTGGGCAATTCCGTTGTTGGTAGCAATGTAATTAATTTAACATTAAACAAAGAGTCTCACTTGTCAAGTTGTGCGGAGCTATGGCGAGGAATTCGTGTATATCAAGGATGCAAGCTAACAGCTAAACAATGCTTGATTGAAGATGCACTATATGCCATTCGTCCTATGAAACATTTGGATTGGCCCAAGATGATGGTCAAACCCGAAATAGATATGAATAATGTGACGCTAAACAATAACTACATCGGCTTTTTTGCGATTGATGGACGTTTCAACTTGAGTAATTTTATCGGTAATACTTTTAATGGCGGCCCAATTAAAGACAATACAGGAGGGCTCTGTGGCGACTTGGTTAATGAAATTGAAGGAAATGACAATTTGAGAATTCCGTTAACCGACCATAGTTATGCGGGCATGTTTGTCGATGGATATCCTTGGTATATCACCGACAAAGTGGAAGGTGCTGTGCTGGACTTAGAGTTCATTAAAGACTTGCCGAATGAAGATCGCAACCAATTTAATCATTTAGTTACCGGAATCAACGCACGCTCTGAGAATCATTATATTACCGGTTGTAACTTTTTTGGTATAGACTATTTTGATTATCCAGCAACTACCCCTGAAGTTGGTTTTGGAGTGAATTTTACCGACGCTTTAGGGATGAATTTCTTTAGAGTCGATGGGGGTAGTTTTCAGTATTGTCGTCATGGAATTAATGGAATTGCTTATGGTGGTGATAATTCAATACTTTTTGCCGACAATACATTTATGTTGAGAATAAAAGATGGCATATCGCAAAACTCTAGTAACTACGGTGGATTCGCCTTGGGCTCTTTTACCGGCAACACGATCAACAATAGCTGGCCAGATCCCGACAATCAGAATAAGGTTGGCATTTTCATTAAAGATTTCCGCCCCGGATTGACTTTTAATGATATTAGTGGCAATACCATCAATGGACAGCAAAACTATCCTTCGGAGTGGACAAATGGAATTTGGTTATTATCCAATCAACAAGCAGCACTGAGCGGAAGTGTCGGCAAGGACGGTGGTAACAACATCAATCTAAGCAGTCCGGGAGAAGGTATTCTGGTAGAAAATGTTTTGGGTGTCTTATCCGTAAATAACAACCATGTTAGTCTCACGAGTACTAGTTGGGGGCTGGAAGATAAAGACTTGAAAGCCGGTATCCGGACTTGGGGATACAATAACTACAGTGAAATCAGCCCTTTATTTTTTAAATGCAATACCGTCACAGACATGGCACCATCTACCGGGTATTCTAGGGGCTTTGCACAAAGTGGACGTAATTTTACGACAGTAGAGACCAATACGATTCAAAATACAACCGAAGGATTCGTCTTCCACGCCATGTGCCCCTATACCACTATAACCCAAAATAAAATTGGTATCGGCCCAGCAGATCAAATGGATGTTGGATTACACTATATCAATGCCACCACCAATTCTCTTACCGAGCAGGGAAATAGATGGAGAGGAAACTTTAATGTGGGGGCTTGGCGTCAAGGTGGCTTGCCTATCTCATATCATGTTCATCCGTCTGATTATCAGATGCCACCTAGCCAAAATCCAACATCTTGGTTTCAGCCTGATGGACAAACCACAACCGAACTAAATTGCCCGGAAGAAGGGATGAGTCCGGGCGAGGCCACCGGATTTTCCACGGATGATTATGACTATATGTCCGGTCAGTGGGACTATGGGCAGGAAGGCTTGGATTGGGACATGCGCACTCGGTTATTGTCGATTATTTTAGACTCTATGGACTTGCTCAATGACCCCGTTGTTCAAAATTTCTATGCAGACCCATCCAATGCCGAGATTTTAACGATTTTAGACCTTGAACAATCGGTATCAGACGTGTTAAAAATAAGTGATTCTGACCAAGCTATTCTGGATAATTATAAAACCCAGATAGATGGTTTATTGGCTGACTTAGATGGCTTGGACTCCTTATTGCACAACAATCCGACCAATGCCGGTCTGCTCAATAATTATACGGCCTTAGAGAATCAAATCAGCATGCTTCGCCAATTGCACAAAGATTTTTGGGACAATATGATGACCGCTAAGCAAACAGCAGCGACCAATTTAATGGCTCAGTACGATGCTTTTACGCCTACATCTCTACCGGCAGAAAATGCCAAAACAGCCAACATGGCCTTATTGAAAATGGAAGGCTTAGGAGAGGACTTGACGGTAGGTGAAATTGCTACGATGGAG
>JALVCY010000302.1 GCA_027009605.1 Saprospiraceae bacterium | reverse complement strand
CAAACCGCTTCTCTCCCTCAAAGACGATTCCCGCTTTTTCGCCTGCAAAGGCCGTCCGAATGACTTGATTTACCTCCTTCACATGGAGTCCATATTGAGCCATTTTGGCATAATTGTAATGGATGATAATCTGCGGCATGCCGATGGTTTGCTCCACATTGGTCGTGGCTACACCCGGCAATTTTTTGATTACTTTTTCTGCGTCTTTGGCTCGATTGTACAGTTCTCCCAAGTCTTCTCCAAATAATTTAATGGCAATATCCGCCTTCGTGCCGGTCATCAATTCATTAAACCGCATTTGGATAGGTTGCGAAAATTCATAGCCCACGCCCGGGATAACCTGCAGGGATTCTTCGATTTTCTCAAACATGTCCTGCCTGTTTTTTGCGGAAGTCCATTCTGCTTTAGGCTTCATAACTAACACATAATCAGCGATTTCTACCGGCATCGGGTCGGTTGGAATCTCGGCAGAGCCAATATTGGCCACCACATCTTCGATTTCGGGAAAGTCATGAAGTAGCTTTTCTTGAATCATCTTGGCGGTCTCCACACTTTGCGAAAGCGAACTCCCCGGCGGCAAAATATGCTGCATCGCCAAGTCGCCTTCTTCCAAGGTCGGAATAAACTCCCCACCCATCCGGCTAAAAACAAAAGCACTTATTAAAAATAAAATCACCGTCAAGCCCACAAAAGTCTTCTTGAAGCGCATCGCCAAATTCAATACCGGCGTATAGGCACGCTGAAAAAAGGCCACCAACCGGTCGGCAATATTTTTCTTATCGACAATCTTCTTTTTCAAGAACAAAGCCGACATCATCGGCACATAGGTCAACGACAAAATCAATGCCCCCGTAATCGCCAACATCACCGTTTCGGCCATCGGCTTAAACATTTTACCTTCAATACCGACCAACGCCAAAATCGGAATATAGACCATCAAAATAATAATTTCACCAAAGGCTGCCGAGCTTCTAATTTTTTGAGAAGAGCCAATCACTTCTGCATCCATTTCATTTTGCGAAAGCCGGCGACCCGCAAAACCAATATGCAGCCGGTGCACTATCGCCTCCACAATAATCACCGCCCCATCCACAATCAATCCAAAATCAATCGCCCCCAAACTCATTAAATTGGCCGAAATACCCAACCAGTTCATCATCGACACCGCAAACAACATCGAAAAGGGAATCACCGACGCCACAATCAGCCCGGCCCGCCAATTACCCAAAAATAATATTAAAATAAAAACAACAATCAGCCCACCTTCAATCAGATTTTTTTCTACAGTGCCAATGGCCGTTTCCACCAATTTATCCCGCACTAAATACGGCTCAATCACGACTCCTTCCGGCAATGATTTTTGAATCTGCACAACTCGCTGCTTCACCAACTCGGTCACTTCTGCCGAATTAGCCCCTTTAAACATCATCACTTTTCCGCCGACCACTTCTTTGCCATCTCTGACCAAAGCACCGTACCTAGGCGCTTTACCCAAACGAACCGTAGCCACATCCTTGATCAATACTTGCGTAGAATTATTTTGCCGCAAGGCCGGAGTCACCACAATATTACCAATATCATCCAACGACCGAACCAAGCCTTCCGAGCGGATGTAGTAGGCACTGGAGTTTTTTTCGATATAGGCACCGCCCGTATTTTCATTGCTTTTCTCCAAAGCTTCAAATACATCTGAGATGGAAATATTCATGGATTTGAGTAAGGCGGGATTAACCGCAACTTCGTACTGTTTTAGGAATCCACCCATCGAATTAATCTCCGCAACTCCTTCAATACCAAGTAGTTGTCGCTTAACAATCCAATCTTGAATCGTTCGCAACTCCGAAGCGGTATAGCGTTTTTCATAGCCTTTTTCCGGACGCACGACGTATTGATAGATCTCCCCCAAACCCGTAGAAATCGGCGACATCTCCGGAGTCCCCAATCCTTCCGGAATGGCATCTTGCGCTTCTTTGAGCCGTTCATTTACCAACTGGCGCGCCAGATAAATATCATAATTCTCTTCAAACACAACGGTAATCACCGACAAACCAAACCTGGAAATCGAGCGTATCTCTTCAATTTTTTGCAGGTTTTGGAGCGCCAACTCAATCGGTGTCGTAATAAATTGCTCCACTTCTTGAGTCGCCAAGGTCGGGGAAACCGTAATGATCTGCACCTGATTATTGGTAATATCAGGCACGGCATCAATGGGCAATTGACGCAAGGAGTAAATCCCCCAAATCGTCAAAGCGACCATCATCAAGCCGATCATAAACTTATTCCTTACGGAATAGGCTATTATTTTGTCAAACATGTTTTTCTTGATTTTTTGTAACTGTTTAGCCACCCGCTAATTTTTGCTAGAAAATGCCCTTTTTGCGCCTGTTTTTGCTAAAACTTTCTCACATAGGGACGCACGGCCGTGCGTCCCTACGTCAACATCCACAAAAATGCCTATTTTCTATCTAAAAATTGGGGCATCTAAACAGTTACGATTTTTAATTACTCAATTTTCGATAACAAAAGGATAGGTCAGCGGAAGAATCCCATAAAGTAAAAACCCAAAGTATTGAAAACTCCAAACCAAGCAACTAGCGAAGTCCGAAGGACAAGCGAATCAACTAACGAAGTCCGAAGGACGAGTGAATCAACTAACGAAGTCCGAAGGACGAGTGAATCAACTAACGAAGTCCGAAGGACGAGTGAATCAACTAACGAAGTCCGAAGGACGAGTGAATCAACTTCTTCAACTAGCGAAGCGAATCAACCAGACCAATCCCATGAAATAATTAAGCAGAAAAATTAGGCGGACGCCAGACACCCAGACTATAGTCAAAGCTATAATTAAAGGTATAAAGAAAAGTGTAGGAATAATTTTGCGAAAGCATAACCTGCTGAGATACAGGGATTTGTGGAACCGTTACCGGCACATGGCAGCAATCACAAGAACAGAAAGGGGTGCAATCATCATCGTCTTCTCCATCCGTATGGTCATGATGCGCATCTGTATCCACAGACTGCATCTGAACGGCATAGCCCAAAGGCTCACCATCCGAACAAGGCACCAAAGACATCGACAAAATCGTCAGCGATAATATGATTGCAAAAATTTTCATTGAAGTGCGAAGATAGGGGTAGTTTGGATGCAAGTCAATTGCAATATGGAGAAATTAATTAAATCTTTTGGGTAACAGTTCAGCACCGCTTGCCTACGGCGTTCAATTTGTGCTTCGCACGTTCAATTTGCCCTTCGGGCGTTCAATTTGTCCTTCGGACGTTCAAGGGGCTTTCGTGTTTTTCGTGTTTTCCGTGGTTAAATCATCTTGGTGGTTTGGATGCCGCCCACCCGTTAGACCGTTATACCGATACACCGTTGAGTTTACTCCGAAAAGTCGAGAGTAGTGGTTTGTTCTTGAGTCCACAAAATTTTATTTGGTTT
>JALVCY010000301.1 GCA_027009605.1 Saprospiraceae bacterium | reverse complement strand
TCAATAATCTTCTAATTGAATGTTGCGGTTGTAAGTCGTGTATGTCCCCCTTTGGATGGGGTAAATTTGCCCGGCCTACTGCCAAGATAACCACAAGCTTTTTAGTAAATTTTGGGGAGGAAAGTATCCCCAATACCAGCCCTGCTACGCTTCGAAAATTGTAGCTTCAACATACACAAAAATGCCTATTTTTTGCCTTAAAATAGGAGCACCTAAACAGTTACAATATTTTTTCTTTGAGGATGGATTTGGTCTTGTCGTTCATTTATTGGCCTTGCTTTTTAAGCATTTCTAGTAATTCTGCTTCTGATTTTCCTAAATTATTGAGAGCTGCGGGGATGGTTTTAGAGATTTCTTGGTTGGGGTAGTCCTTAAGGATTTTTTGATAGATTTTTTTTGCGGAGTCGATGTCTTTGATGTTGTTTTCCAGAAGGAAGGCTTTCGCAAAAAGGGCGTTGGCTACAATCTTGGGTTGATCTGCAAAACGAGTCGCCAAGTCATCATAAATGGAGATGGCTTCTTTGTAGTCTTGGATATTCGTGGCTACTTGAGCCCCTTGAGTGCCGTATCGAATGGCTTTTTTGTCGTCTTTTCCGGTTTTTAGAAATTCATGGGTCAATTGGACAAATTGTTTAGCATTTGCGGGAATCATCTTTTTGTTGTTGTCCAGCAATACTTTATTTGTTTTGATGATTTGGTCTTCCAAGGAAAGTTGAGTGGGGGCTTCTTGGGTATTAGTTTGGGTGTTGTCCGAAGTACATTGAAGCGTGAAAAGACTTAAGCCTAAGAATAGCAGGCCGATGGTGATTGGTTTAAACATAATAGATTTTTGCTAAACGAAAAAAAAACGATGCCGACCGCTTCCGGCCGGCATCTCCGTGAACTATCCTTTAGGATTTAGAATAATTTTTCCGGCTAAGACCATGTCGTCGTTGATTTGGCGGTCTTTGAGATTTTGAAAGAATTTGCCGGAATTATATTTTACGCCCCAATTGGTGCGGTCAATGGTAAAAGGTTTGATGGTGATGACCACTTTGTCGCCTTGCGTCGAAATAGAGGCCGGAATAAAGACGGGTTTCTCGATACCTTTTATTTTTAGGGATGACTTAAACCCGTTGTTAGTGGCTTCTTTGATGGTAATGGTTGCGGTGGGAAATTTACCGATATCGAAGAATTCGGGAGATTTTAGGTGTTTTTCCAGCTTGGCTTTCCACATCCCCGAAAGGTCTTTATTGAGAATGGTGGTCATGTCGATGTCTGCGCTGCCTTGGGTGATGGTTCCATTTTGGATGTCAACACCACCGGATTTAATTTTTACAGTGCCAATGTGTTTTTTGCCGGAAGGCTTGCTACCGGACCAATTTAGGGTGCTGGCTGCAGCATCAATGGTGTAAGCACCGTCTTTTAAGGTCGTTGATTTTTCGGGTACGACAGTTTCTTCGGTCACTTCCGTTTTTGCGGCGGGAACCGGTTTCGGCGGGATTGTGTTTGCTTTTGTTTGGGTGTCTGATTTGCAGGAGAAAACAAAAACAGCAGAAAGAAGGAGGAGAAAAAGACTTTTTTTCATATTTTAGTTTTAAAAAAATGTGGACGCAAGACGTCCACATTTACCTGGTTCGAAAATTTAGGTTGGGTATAATGCGGTAAAAACCACACCGATAAAACCCGTAATGCAGGCATTTGTTTAAGCTTTGGGTCAAAAAAAGCGGAATTAAGACGCCCAAGCTTACCCTGAACATTCGAACGTCCCCTCAAAAACCCCCGAAAATTAAATATTTTTTTGCAAGAAGTTTTCTTTTTAAAAAAAAGCCGCTTACCTTTGCATCCCGAATCGGAGGAATGGCAGAGCTGGTTTAATGCACCGGTCTTGAAAACCGACGTACCTTTACGGGTACCGGGGGTTCGAATCCCTCTTCCTCCGCAGATTGACTGAAGTCCTATTAGCTTTTTGCTTTTAGGGCTTTTTTTTGTGGACGAGTATGTTGATGAAGTTTGGCGAAGCACTTCGGGTCTTTGGTCAATTTTGAAAATCGGGGCTTTAGTTTTGGCTTGGGTTGTGGTTTGTTTTGTACCGAAACTTAAATAAATTTATTGTACCTTTGCGCTGCTTTTCGGATAGGCTGGCTTGATAGATGATTATTTTTGCGCAAGCGAGAACAATAAAATTATTAGGATTTCGTCTTTCTGATTCTGTAAAAAATAACTGCTCAACACAGCAATTGACTAAAATACTCTTTTTTGTCTCCAATAGATTGCGGCGTAGAGTCGTACCAATAAAAAAATAAAAAATGAAAAAACTGTTGTTTTTGGCTATGGTAGCCATGATTTCCTTCGCTGCTTGTAAAACGGATGGCACGTCTGATTCCGGCACGGATTCAACTGGCCCAAAATCTAGTGTGCAAAATGCGAGCTATGCTTTGGGCGTGAATTATGCCAGTAAGTTGAAGGAAGATTCGATTCCAATTATTCCGGCTAGGATGGATAAAGCTATGACGGATGTCTATACCAAAGCTGAACCGGAAATGAATGGAGCTAAAATTCAAGGTCTGATGCGTGCTTATTTTACAGATTCGATAGCGAATCCCCCTATGGAGGACTTTTCCTATGCTTTGGGGTATTCTGTCGCTCAAAATCTAAACCAGATGGGCTTTGATCAGCTGGATTTGGCGGAGTTTCGGCAGGGTCGAGATGACTTTAATGGGCAAAAGAATTTGAGAGTATCGGTTGCTGAAGTGGATTCGGTGATCGGTAGTTATCAAAAAGAAATACAGGCAAAGATGTTGGAAGAACGCAAGCAAAAGGCTGAAAAGAATAAGGCCGAAGGCGAGGCATTCCTTGCGGAAAATGCGACCAAAGAAGGGGTCAAATCTACGGCTTCGGGTCTGCAATATTTAGTCCTTAAGAAAGGTACAGGCAAAAAACCCAAAGCTACGGACAAGGTGACTGTGCATTATGTAGGAAAATTATTGGATGGTACTACTTTCGATAGTTCTGTGGATAGAGGGAAGCCGGCGACTTTTGGTTTGAATCAAGTGATTCGCGGCTGGACGGAAGGAGTACAATTAATGAAAGAAGGGGCTAAGTACCGGTTCTTTATTCCTTCAGATTTGGCTTACGGTCCATCCGGTATGCAGTCTATTCCCGGTAATTCTACTTTGATTTTTGATGTTGAATTGATTAAAGTTGGCGAATAATTTTTTGCGAAAGCTAAGGGATAAGATGAAGAATCTAAGAGCCAAACGAGAGCAATTAGCGGCTGAAGCCAAGCAAAAGGGGGCGTTATTCCTTGCGGAAAATGCTAATCAAGAAGGTGTACGGACAACGGCTTCCGGATTGCAATACAAAGTGTTGACGGAAGGAACCGGGCGTAAACCCACCAAGCACGATTCCGTAACCGTACATTATGTGGGTAAATTAATCAATGGGGATGTTTTTGATAGCTCC
>JALVCY010000300.1 GCA_027009605.1 Saprospiraceae bacterium | reverse complement strand
TCGACCAATTCTAGTATCTTGTTCTCTGAAGAAAGTTGTATTATGACCTTCACCCAACTCGGGTACTTTTTCAACCCCGTTAAACCCAAAACGGTAAGCACCCAGACCTCCCACAATCTAAAGCCTTTCCCGGATAACAGAGAAGACACGAGCATCGTCGGCTGTTCGTAGTTCTACGAAGTACAAACCCGAAGGGATTTCATCTATTGGGGACACTGTCACTTCTTCCTGATTCTTAGTAATGGAGACCGGTATCTCCCGCCCGAATACATCCAACAATCGAATCTGTATGCCTGACCCGGCCGTTGTCCGAATGGATAAATAATCAGAGAACGGATTCGGTTGGATGGATATTTTATTTTTCCCGAAAGGGGAGGAAGAGCCCGTAGCACATTCTGTTTTGAATTGATTGGAGACTTGGTCGCCCAATCCATCCGAACAAATGGCTCGAACCCGGGCTTCATATTCACTACAAGCGTCCAATCCGCTAAGCAAATAACCCGTCGAAGTAGTGGAAATACTTTCCCATTCGTCGTTTATCTTGCGATATTTTAAGACATAGCTGATGCTGCTGTCAACAACCGCCCAGCTTAGCTTGGCACTATTCGTCATCAAATCATCAATCATCAAACTGTCAATGCCGCCGCAATAAATGGCATCTTTTATCGTAACACAGTAGTCTTCAATTTCTCCGTAAGAGATGGCTTTACAGGGGGACGTAATTTCGCTATAAGACATGATGACTCGCATGCGGGTCAGACCCGGTAAAGCGCTTTCGGGGATTTCAAAAGGAAACGTTGTCGCCTCTGTTATCGTAAAATCAGGGTCAATAATCAATTCAGAATCGTCAAATAGGCCATTTTGGTCAATATCAACCCATACTTTGATATATTCCGAATAAGTGGAACTGGCATACCCGGGAGTGAGTATCAATTGGTAGGGAGTGGTCGTTTTCAAGACAATCCCTAGATCAGAATACAAGCCATAGCCGTTATCCTCCGCATCTGTAGCATTGACAAAGACGTCTTCTACTTCCACTTGACTTATCCACTCAAACCCATTGTTGTCACTGGATATGGCGCAATAATCTAAATCCAAACAAGCGCCACATCCTTTGGTCTGTATCGTGTCCGGACTGCTATAGTCTAATCCGGCTCCACAGATGGTGCGTATCTTCAATTGATATTTTGTACATGGCTGGACTCCAAGCAGGGAATAAGACGTGACACCTGTTACGGTCACCGTGTCCCAAGTATTATAGGGGGCGGCAGAAAAGACAATATTATAACCGCTGGCCGCTAATACAGAATTCCATTCTATATCTATACTCCCTTGGCTTGCTTGCACCTGAAAGTCAGCCGGATTTTTACAACATCCATCCGTTTTGAAAGACATCGACTCACTAAGACTACTCGTTGAATCCGCACAAATACTCTCCATTTGGACTATATAATCCGTGCAAGCCGTCAAATCGCCAAGATGATAGGGGGAAGATACATTATAAACCGTGTCCCAGCTGGCAGCGCCTACCTTGCGGAAAAATAAATTGGCGCCATCATTCCAAGTCGTAAAACTGATATTTACGGAAGTATCCAAAATCTCTTGAGTCTGGAGACCAAAAGGCGGCGAACAAGCGGTGCAATGAGTTTGTGCCAACTCCATGCTTGTACCGATATTCAACCGTCCCCCGGTTTTGATTTCGGCCAATAACTGGCTCGTCGTGTCAATCCCGTTAAACAGATAATCTCGCACAAGCAAGGCCGCACTAGCAGGAGATGAAAGAGCCAAATCTGATAATTTGGTACATGGATTAGAATAGAGTAGGGCAACGGCTCCCGCTACAATTGGCGAAGAGAAAGAAGTACCGGAGCTATAGTCGTACTCCGAGCCCCAATAGGTTGGGACAGTGGTGTATATCTCGTCGCCTGGAGCAGCAAGGTCAACTCCTTGGAGACCATAACCCGCAAAACTCCTGTAATCACTGGTATCTGTCGCCGTTACCATAATTAAGTATTCACTGCCGCAAGAAGAGGGTAAATCTCCTTCTACATCCACATCTAAATTATAATTGGTCGTGGCTCCACAGCTCAAAATACCGTGCACACCCAAAGTATCGTACATGGCACACCACAGGGGCGCATCCGCTGCTTGCCCGAAATCCACGCCCCAAGAAGAGTTGGTGGCGACAACAAAAGCCCCTTCAGCTCCTTGGGTCTCATTATACTTTTTCCGAAAGGCTAGGGCATAGGCGTAAGACTCAATGACCTCTGCCTCAGAACCCGGCCCCCCTACAATCGTCATCATTTTGATGTTCCAATTGATGCCCGTACCATCTACTCCATCATTCCCGGACGCTCCTACCATGCCGGCCACCTCGATACCATGCGAGCCCACATCTACGTCATTGTCTCCGTTCGTTACATTCCAACCATTGTAGTCATCAATATAGCCGTTGCTGTCGTCATCTATTCCGTTATTGGGTATTTCGGCATTATTGTGCCAAATATTGGCCGCAAGGTCGGGATGATCTAATTGGATGCCATCATCAATAATTGCTACCACAATCGTATCTCCATTGGCCGTCACTCCGCCCGTTGAAATATCCCATCCATTTTCAGCAGCGATATTTTTCCACTGCCATTGGGTGGCATAAAACGGGTCATTAGGCGTCGCCCGGTTTTTGACTCGATGATTGACTTGTACGATTTGAACTTCAGGGTAGCGCCAAAGTGTTTGCACCAAATCCTTAGCTTCTACAGTCCCTTCAAAATGCACTCTCCAAATACGCATATAATCAGACACTAAATCTTGAGATTCCACTTGGATAGATTGAGCTTGCGCAAAACGTCGCCAAAATAAATCAACATTGACTTTGGGCTCAAAGCGTATCAATACTTCATTGGGAACATAGTCGGCTTGCGAAAAAAGAGTCGTCGATAGAAAAAGAACAAAAATGAGTAGGCGAAATTTCATGAAAATCGGTTTATGTGTTTTCTGAAAATGGAAACCCAAAAGTAGCATTTTCTTGTAAGACTAGCATAAAAATCCCCGATTTTGACCGAAAAGATACTTTTTTTTGCAAAAAAATAAAAAAAAACGCCCGAAAGTGACACAATTTATATAAAATTGTAATTACTTTGCTTTGTCTTTCGTTTTTGTGAATAATTTGCGTGTTAATGTTGATACTCAATCAATTGTAAACGAATAAACTAACTCAATGAGAAAAATAATCGCCACCCTTTTTGTTCTTGGTTTTGTTAACTTAAGCTTTGGACAGTCTTTGCTTGAAAAAGCAAACAAACAATTTGAACTGAAGGCTTATCACCAAGCTGAAATTTCCTATCGCAAACATCTTGCTGACAACCCCAAAGATCCGGCTGCCGTCGTCCATCTTGCAGACTGTTATTATTATACCAATAACATGAAAGATGCCCTGACTTGGTACAA
>JALVCY010000299.1 GCA_027009605.1 Saprospiraceae bacterium | reverse complement strand
AACCGAATGGTAACCAAACAAAATTTTGTTCAGTGCTTTGTTTTTTGGCGGAGTGGATTTTTCCTAGCGGAATTTGGGGTTGGCTCTTGGCAACTTACCGTGATTCTTCGCTTACCAATCCCGCATTGTGGCTTTTTATTTTAGATTTTTCCTTCGATGGGCTTAGCAATCGGGATTTCCTTTTTTTTTGGGCTTTTTTTCCTTTGGTGAGCTTGGCGATTGGTAGTAGCCAAATTTATTTGGCTATGTAGCAAAGAGCGGAGCGAGTTTGCGCCACGGGCTATTGGAAATAGTGGTTGGCTCTTGGCAACTTACCGTGATTCTTCGCTTACCAATCCCGCTTTGTGCCTTTTTTTTTGGATTTTTCCTTTGGTGAGCTTGGCGGTCGATAGTAGCCAAATTTATTTGGCTATGTAGCAAAGAGCGGAGCGAGTTTGCGCCACGGGCATTTAGAAGTAGGTTTGATTCGAAAGATTGTGGTTGGCTCTTGGCGAATTACTTTGATTGGATTTTATGCGTCTTTTGATAACATAAAGTACTCATCATCAATGAGTTATGTTGTAAAGGTTTAGCACGATGATAGCAAAATCTCCGTAGGGACGCACGGCCGTGCGTCCCTACGGAGATTTTGCGCCACAAGCAGTTGGGTGATAGAGGTTTGCTCTTGGCTTCACAAAATTTTGTTTTGTTTTCTTGTAACTATTTAGCCGCCCGCTAATTTTTGCTAGAAAATGCCCTTTTTGCGCCTGTTTTTGCTAATTTTTTTTCACGTAAGGCCGTGCGTCCCTACGTCAACATCCACAAAAATACCTATTTTCTACCTAAAAATTGGGGCATCTAAACAGTTACGTTTTCTTTTTCAAAACCTTTCCATTGCCGGTAGGAATCGGCACCTTTCCGATAATGGAAACCGTATGGTAACAAAGCTTTAATCTTTGGCAGCGTGGCCTTTTCGGAGCGGACTCACCGTTTATACCACAAAAAAATGCAGCACACCCACTCAGGAGCACACTGCATTTTGATAAATCCTTCCAATTTACTTGAAAGAAAAGTAAAGGACAAAATCCAATCTACAAGGCGCCTTCATCATAGGCCATTTCCCCGTGTATAGACATATCCAAACCTTTGGATTCATCTTCTTTACCCACTTTTACTTTCGTAACAAAATTGATTAACATCAACATCACATAAGTAAATCCAAAAGCATAAACAGATGCCCCCAAAACCGCTACGGCCTCTTTCATAAAGAAGGAAGCATCTCCCTCCAACAAGCCGGATTGACCATTAATCGCCGATGAAGCAAATACACCCAACATGATAGTCCCAAATAGACCGCCCATGCCGTGCACTCCCCATACATCTAAGGCATCATCCCAGCCCCATTTATTCTTAAATTGTACCGCAATATAACACAAAATTCCGGCAGCAACACCAATCACCATGGCCGCCCACAAAGGCACGTACCCGGCAGCAGGTGTAATCGTCGCCAAACCGGCCACCGCCCCCGTCAACAAACCAACAAATTTGGGTTTGCCTTCTCGTACCCATTCAACAATCAACCATGTAATGGCCGCAAACGAAGCGGCTACATCCGTATTCAAAAATGCAATGGTCGTAATCGAATCTACTTTCAATTCACTGCCGGCATTAAACCCATACCAACCAAACCATAATAATCCGGTACCTATCGCAACCAAAGGAATACTATTCGGCGGCGACTGCGTATCTTGTCTCTTTCCTACATAAAAGACCGATGCCAAAGCAGCAAATCCGGCCGTAGCATGCACCACAATACCGCCCGCAAAATCACGAACACCCCACTCTGCCAAAAGACCATTGCCCCAGACCATGTGCACAAACGGATAATAGACCAATAACTGCCATACCACTAAGAAAATCAAATACGCCTTAAAGCTGACCCGATTAACAAATGCACCCGTAATCAACGCCGGCGTAATAATCGCAAACATCATCTGATAAGCAATAAAAATATACTCCGGATACATCCCATCGGCTCCACTATAAGCATTATCAAAAGGAATATTTCTCAGAAACATCCAATCCAGATTCCCAAAAACACCTCCTTCTCCCCCACTAAAACAGAGAGAATAACCAATCGTCACCCACAAAATAGTGGTAATACCCAACGACACAAAAGTTTGCATCATAATTCCTAAAATATTGCGCTTACCGGCCAATCCCCCATAAAAGAAGGCCAACCCCGGTGTCATAAGCATTACGAGACTCGTACTGAGTATCATAAAAGTGGTTGTTCCTGTGTCAAAACCCATAATATTTGTTTTTATTTGGTGAAAACTATAGCGCCAATCCCACTACTAGAAAAACTCTTTCCGCCTGTGGATTGGTGATTAATGATGCCTTTAGAGGCAATGAAAATGATTTGGTTACTTGGATTTCTTTGGTGGCAGTCACCCCTAAATTGACCACACCGAATGAGTCGCCATAAAACCCCACTTCGCCCCGGTCTTTGTTGGGTGGCGTCATATTAAATCCCATAAATGCGTCACAATACTTAAAACTATAACCCAACTCGGCATACGTAGAATACTGAATCCCATCATACGAACCATCTTTTTTCAGTTTCGCCGCATCCGCTCCATAAATATTGGTCGCAACGGTAAAACTCAAGGGAAATAAATCAGGATTAGCATAGGATCCCATCAACTCAAAAATATGCCCCGTCTTTTCCGATTGATAATTAAAATAATGCTCCGGAGCCGTAATAAAATAATCCGTCAACGTAAGTGTAAAAGTCTCCTTAAACGTATAACTCGCAAATAAATCTACTTCGCTCACATCTGATGGTGCCAACGAAGTCGCCCCCCAAACGCCCAAAGAAAACCCCTTGTCGCTATAAGTCAAACTCGGCTGAATACTCGGCGCATTGGACAGCAACGCCCCCCGCCAAACATACTGACTGACTAAATCCATATTGACGCTAATCTTTTTTTGGGGAATGGTGTCTGTTGCTTGCGCAAAAACAAAATGGCTCAAAAATAGGCTTAAAAAGCAGGTAATTACTGTTGTTTTCATGTTTTTTAGTTTTTGGCAACTGTTTAGGTACTCTCTATTTTGGTCAAAAAATGCCTATTATTTGCCTTAAAATTAGGAGCACCTAATCAGTTACAGTTTTTGGTAACCATTCAGCGGGATTAATTTGGTGACAGAAAAGAACTATCTTTCGATAAATCTTATACAGAAAGCCAACCGGTTAGCCGATTTATTTGCCCAATCTCTTCGCCAAAATGATTCTAACTGAGTAGTTACTAGTTTTCAATGATTGTAAATATAGAGCTTATCGAATGGTGGTGGGGAGGTCACCAAAAGGTAGATTTGATATTTTTCATATATCTAAGTCAATGTGGGATACCGGCTAATGAGTGGTAAACTCCGGTCTAAAAATCACATACCATCTCCCTTTTTCGATATCGCCCT
>JALVCY010000298.1 GCA_027009605.1 Saprospiraceae bacterium | reverse complement strand
ACTGTTTAGGTGCTCCTATTTTAGGGCAAAAAATAGGCATTTTTGTGGATGTTGACGTAGGGACGCACGGCCGTGCGTCCCTACGTGAAAAAATTTTAGCAAAAACAGGCGCAAAAAGGGCATTTTTAAACCAAAATAGTGGGTACCTAAACAGTTACAAAATAATAAATATCTTAGACCGGAAGTAAAAAATTGCACAAAAAGACGGTGTTTAATTTACTGATAATCAACACCTTAGTGAATTCTTAGTGGCAACTTCGTGTCCTTAGCGGTTAGGCATTACATTTTTCCTTACCACTAAGTTCACTTTAGATAACACTAAGAAACGCTACAAATTCTTGGCTTCAGACCGCTAAAATTTGGGTGAGAAATAGTCCACACATAGACTAACATATTATAAAAATTTTCTTTTGGTTACCCTGTGGGTTAAAGGTAAAAGGTTAAGGGGCAGAATCTCAATAAAATCATTGAGAACAATAAAAATCTCTAATACTATCTTACCTTTGTGCGTGCTTCGGAAAGTCTAGTTCTTGAAATAGTTGGAAAAGATGCTAAATTTTATTCCGGATGTATGCTTTCTGTTCAATTGAAAGCCCGAGTATTCAACAAGTTATTGATTGCCTTCGGCGTTCAAGTAGCAATCGCTTTTGCCCTAGCCGAAGCACCATAACACCGCTAATTGCCTATAACCAGTAAAACAATAACCACCCGATGATTCAATTCATAAAAAAGATTCTAAAGCTCAGCCCCGTCCCCCTATCCAAGAACCACCGCTATGATTTACAGACCCAAAAAATCATCAAAGGTCTCCGTCCGGATAGCAATTGCATAGATGTCGGGTGTTTTAAAGGAGAAATTCTTGACTTAATCATCAAGGCGGCTCCACAAGGAAAGCATTTTGGTATTGAGCCGATTCCCATTCAGTACAAAGAATTAGAAAAAAAATACCGGCAACAGCCCAATGTCCGTATCCTAAATTATGCAGCCAGCAATCAAACCGGTGAATCTTCTTTCAATTATGTCACATCCAATCCATCCTATAGCGGGCTCAAGAAAAGAGACTACGACAAACCCAATGAAGTCGATCAATCCATTACCGTAAAAACAGCCCCTTTGGATGAGCTTATCCCTAAAGAGTTAAAGATTGATCTCATCAAAATTGATGTAGAAGGAGCCGAATTATTGGTCTTAGAAGGTGCCCGCCAAATCATCGCCCACCACCACCCCATTGTCATTTTTGAGCATGGATTGGGGGCTTCGGAGCATTATGGAGCGACTCCTGAAAAGCTTTTTGCCTTCTTTTCTTCTCTGGACATGAAGATTTCCAATTTAGGTAGCTATCTCAAAAAGCAAAATAGTCTATCCCAAGAAGATTTTAAAAAGCAGTACTATGATAGACTGAATTATTACTTTGTAGCCTTTTTTTAGCTAAAATGAATCATGCTGAACAGTTACCTTAATCAAGGCCGCCAAATGGAGGCGGGGCAGGCTATGTCAGTTTAACAATCTAGCCCCCCATTTCTCGAAAAAATTGAATCGCCCGGTTGAATCAATACCTAAACTTTCTACAAGAATCATTGTTTGGCTCATTCGTATGAAAGAGAAGAAAAAATTTGAGTGGACTTCCATTATCTTGATTTCGCTGGCTCATCTAGTGCATGACACCTTCTCTTCTTTTTTTGTACCGATATTGCCCTTACTAAAAGTGAAGCTTGGCCTGAGTAACACAGGTATCGGTTTCCTTTCGGTCATCCAAAAAACACCGGCATTACTCAATCCATTAATTGGCGTCATCTCGGACAGATTACCCATGCGGATTTTTATTATTGCGGCACCGGCTTTGACGACTATTGTCATGAGTTTATTGGGTATGGCACCTAATTTTGCCATGCTGGGCATTTTGCTTTTTGTAGCGGGATTGAGTGCGACCTTTTTCCATACTCCCGCCCCGGTAATGGTCAAAGAGCTGGCCGGAAACAATCCCGGTCGGGGCATGAGTCTCTTTATGTTGGGAGGAGAAGGCGCACGAGCAATTGGGCCATTATTAATTACGGCGGCAATTACTTGGTGGACTTTGGAAGGTACATGGCGCTTGATTCCCTTTGGATTGGCTTCTTCATTTGTATTGTTTTTGGCCTTTCGGAAACGCCCTATAAGAGAGCGAATAAAAGAGAAACCATCCTACCATGACATCAAAATGACCTTCAAAAGGCTACTTCCTTTCTTTTTGGTCTTGGCGGGATTTATTTTCTTTCGGAATATTGCCAAATCCACGATGACTACGTTTATCACGATTTATCTCCATGACAAAGGAGAGAGTATGTGGTTTACCAATAGTGCTCTAGCGACCTTACAATTGGCCGGAGCGGTAGGGGTCATGTTTTCCGGCACCATCTCGGATTTTATTGGCAAACGCAAAGTATTGTTGATTATTTCTATCATGACGCCTATTTTGATGGGGCTTTTATTTGTTGTAGAGGGTTATCTTTTGATTCCGGTCATGTTGTTATTGGGTTTCTTTATGCTCTCTCCGGGCCCGGTCATGTTATCTTTGGTCAATAGCATTGATTCTGAGCATCCGGCATTTGTCAATGGAGTATTTATGACTCTCGGATTTATCATTAGTGCGGTGACGACATTATTAGTAGGTTTTGTGAGTGATCATATCGGCTTGGAGCTGTCCTTCCAAATAGCAGCGGTTTTATCTCTTGGGGCTATTCCTTTTATATTTCGGATGACATCGGCTTCGGCTTAATGGGAAGTTGGGTGGGTTAATCTTTTTCTTTTTTAGAAAGGTGTTTTAAACTTGGGGATACCTTCGGCGGGATTCCAGAGAAAATATTCCTGTATTTCCAATCATCATAAACCGTTCCATCACAGGTGTATATAGGAGAAATTAGCTTTATTGTATCGTCAATTATTTCAAATTCAGAATAATCTGTTCCAAACGTTAAGAAACCTTCTTTGACAAATATGTGACTACTGTCTGTTGGCTCGGCAAGATCCATAGTTAGTATTTGGTAATCAAAATAATAGGATTGTATCCCGTATATATTTTTTTTGTTGGTTCTAAATGCAGGAGAAAAAAACAGTACAAGACCGGGTTTGGATTGAAATAAATAGTCGTCTTTATCACAATAAGAATAACTATTCGGATATTCTTCAGGGATAGTGAGTAACAAGGTATCGTAAATAGCTTTGTCGTTTATTAAGCAACCGATTTCGTTTGGTGACATTCCTAAGGTAAAACTCTTTTCCTCTTGGTCAAAAGGGATTTTGTGACCCATTAACGTTTTCCTGTAAACAAGTTTTGGGTTTATATAAATCTTTAGGCTATCTGGTTTGTAGTGAGAAAGGATATACTGTTGAGTGATTTTTAGCCTTTTTCGGGGTGATAATTTGGGACTACAGCCTGTAGTTAGGCTGAAGATAGCTAGGATTATAAGAGCTGATTTTGTCATGATTTATTCTTAACATTTGAGTTTGAAGTAACCCAGTGTGCGCTTTGAATGGTAAATATACAACTCAAAAGTGAGTAGAACATAATCAATCGCCAATCATAAGCAATTTTGAATTTTATATACCATGTTTCTTTTAGTAGGGTATGACAAATTTACCTTCCGCATGGTGTAATGTAGGCGGCTTAGTGGGGTGGGGTACTATCGGGTGTAATGTACGTAGGTGGAACTACTGTAAAAATATTATTGTATTTCCAATTATCCCAAACTGTTCCATCACAGTTGTATATAGGAGAAATAAATTTTACAGAATCATTAACTATTGTGAACTCATTATAAAACACCCCAAAATACAGCATGCCTTCTTGGATGAATTTTGGCTCAATATCTGTTGGTCGAGTAACATCAAGAGTATCTCTTTGGAAAGCAAAAGAATAGGATTGTATCCCATAAATGTTTTTTTTGTTGGTTCTGAATGCAGGAGAATAGAAAAATACAACGCCAAGTTTCGTTAGAAATGAATAATCGTCATTATCGTAATAAGAAAAAACATCCTGATATTCTTCAGGGATAGTGAGTAATAAGGTGTCGAAAATAGCTTTGTCGTTTATCCAGCAATTGATTTCTTTATTTGAAAATCCTAAAGTAAAACTCTTAGGTTCGAATGATGAAAAAGGAATTTTATGACCCATTAGCGTTCGACGGTAAACAAGTTTTGGATTTACATATACTTTGCTTTGTGATATTTTTCTCCTTTCGTACGAAGAAAAGATATACTGTTGTGTAATTTCGAGTCTCTTTTTTTGGCTTAACTTGGGACTACAGCTTGTAGTTAGGCTGAGGATAGCTAGGATTATAAGAGCTGATTTTGTCATGATTTTTTCTTAACATTTGAGTTTGAAGTAACCAAGTGTGTATCAAACGATACACACTTGGTTATATTTTAGTTACATCCAGCAGCGTTGAATGTATTCTGGTTAAAGTTCACTATTGCTGGGGGTGAAGGTTCAACAATTATGTCATTATATGAGCCTAGAACCCCTGAGCCTAAGTTCTCTACCAATGATAAAGGTGTTTGATGATAATCCTGATACAAAAGCCTTTGTATTTTTCTTATTTCATGAAAAATAGTTACTCTGATGTCAGGATTGTGAGTATAGGGACTAGTTTCAAGATCATTATTGATTATTCGCAATTGTGCTGCTGCAAGACCATCGTTAATGGCACTAGCGGTTATTTGTTTGATACCTACTAAGGTGCTTGGACCAGTATTAGAATATGTCCAATACATGTGACCAAAAGTAAAAAACCTAGGAATCCCATTAACATTGACACTAACGGATAGATTGTTAATAATCATTCTATTGACAGTCTCATTTGAGTTATAATTGAATTCCATAAAGTTTGGGCAGATCTTTGTTGTCGCATCTACAGAGAAAACAGGATTCTGTTCTTCAATAATGTTATCAATCATCTCGGGATTGGCGTTTATTTCATCTGTGACTAATTTGTCAAGGAGCATATCAACCAAACAATCATGACCACACTCACTATCACTATCATACAACCATTGCGCATCGCAATTATTTAGTCCATATTCAGCTTGCATATTTTGTACCATAAGAATTCTAATAGCAACATCAAAATCATTATCACTATTTTCAGCAGTCCAACCGCTAGTGCCTCCACAATCCTCGTTACCATTACTGTTATTATTGCTGCCTCCACCTCCTGTATCTTCAAAAGAGCCGCCAAACCAACTTCCTCCCCAAGAACTAATCCCGCCCTCCCCTTGGGAATCTGGAGCTCCTTCCGTGCTGGTAGTACAAGGCTCTTCAACCAACCCCCAACCTAGTGGACAGGCATCGCAAAGAACTATCACAAAGCACCCACCAGAATAATCTGTTGAATTTGTAGAATTTTCTACTTCATCTGAAAGCCCTTTAGCATCAATACGACGAAACCCATTCTCGGTATTTAAAGTAATTTCATCGTTCTCTGAAACAATATAAACACCAACCGAATCTCTATTCCGAGTTGTAATGAGCAAGTGTTTTAATGCATTTTCTTGTTCGATAAAGTAAAGCTGCACAAAATCACCTTTTTCATCCCTAAAAAAAATTTTTCTTGTCATATCGATTGTCCCCCACCTATCTTCAAAACTTGGCTCACCAACCTTTGCAGATAGTTCATTATAATAGAGAATTTTATCAACTAAAAATTTAGGCAAATTAGACCTTTCGAGTTCCAAGCTTTCTCCTTTTACTCTAGACCTATTCGAAATCTGGCTAATATTTGCATCCTCATTTTGAATATCACTATTCAAAACTTCACTTTTCTGGCATCCAATACCAAACGCAATTAATATCAGCAGCATTGCTGAAAATTTTAAAATCTTCATTGTTTGTACCATTTTAAAAAATTAAGTAATAAGGGAGTTTAAAAAAATTCGGGCTTAAGCGATACTCATGAATATGGCTCAAGAAAGGGATTTTTAAAGATAAATTTGGGTAGTATTTGTTATAACACGACAAAGAAAAAGGCTTTTTTTTTCAGTTCCTACTCTAAAATGGTTGTAAAATTGGATTATTACATGTAATTTTACAACTGAGATAATATAAATATATGAAAAATATCAATGAAAAAATCAGAAAAGTCCGTGAATTAAAAGGGCTTACCCAACAAGACATGGCCGACAGACTACATATGTCGCAAAACAATTATAGCAAAATGGAACTGGGTCATGTGAATATTCCCACCGCTCGACTCAAAGAAATCGCAGAAATCCTTGAAATGTCTCCCCAAAAAATTATAGCGTTTGACGCAGACCAAATCTTGAATGCGAATGACCTACCTACCTACCTACCTAAAGAAAACAGTTGCCACGAAGTCGTTGAGAGATTTGCGAAGAAGTTAGAAGAAGTGTACCAACGAGAAAACAACCAACTCAAAGAAGAAATCCAGTTTTTGCGCAAGCTACTCGAAATGAAAAATCGGCAATAAACTTCGTAACTCCTATTTTAACCGAAGCTATAAAAAATGATTTTCACTTCTTAGGTTTTATGTATTGGCTCAGAATGCTTCTTCAAGGAGTGCCAAAAACGTCAATAGCCAACAGAATTTCTTTATACCAAAAGTTGAGTCACATAATAATTAATTTCGTAACTTGCGAGCAAACCCAAAGATATGGCTAACCAATATTTAAAATACATAAGCGATGAACATTTATTTTGGTGTATTGAAAACCTATACCAATCCTATACAAAGGCCAAAGCAAATATTACCAAAGACAAATTCTATAAAAATAAAATTGACACCTTTAAATTAATTTTTGATTCAAAATTCAACAATCTAGACGAAAGGACACTAATCAAAACTGAAATTGCCAGACAAATAGACAAATCCACGAATAACTCCATTGGCACCTTTCATGAACAAATCCTTGGCGGGATAGAAGGTTTTGAACGGGGCAACCTGAGTGGCTTTGACATAAAAGCCAAGGACAATACTTTGTTTGCCGACATCAAGAACAAACACAATACAATGAATAGCAGCTCTGCAGAGAGTTTGTTTCAGAAGTTGGCTCGATATGCGGACACTTACAAAAATGCCAAATGCTATTGGGTTCAAATCCTAGCAAAGAAAAGCTTCAAAGAAAAATGGAACGGTGAAATCAATGGCAAGGAGTACAGCCATAGTAGAGTTTATAAAATTTCGGGAGATCAATTCTATGCCCTACTCACTCAAAACGAACATGCTTTTTTAGAACTTTATCAAGTTTTGCCAAAGGCCATCAAAGACTTTTTGAAGGAGAAAAATCAAGGACATAAACAAATCGACTCTGCTATCCATGAGATTTTTGACTCCGCATCAGATGAGGAACGCTCTATCTTAGACCAAATCACGTTTGAAAATTATAGCTACTATTTGGGCTTTAAAGAACTATAGTAGTCATTAAGAAATTGAACGATAGAGTACCCTACTTCCTGACCGAGATTGCAGGGCACGGCGTTTCCTATCTGCTTATATTGCTGAGAAATAGGGCCGGTAAAAATCCAATCATCCGGAAAAGTCTGAATACGCGCATACTCACGCACCGTAAAAGGACGAGTTTCTTCGGGATGACACCTTTCTGTTTGTTTTTGAGCGGGGCTGCACGTCAAAGTCAAACTTGGCTCATCCCACCCGATGCGCCGAGCGATGCCGGTTTTCCCACCACCGAGAAAATAGCTTTTCCCCATATACTCCTTTTGAATCGACACCGGAAGATTACGCCAATACCCCTTGGGCGGCACTAAGTCTAATACCTTTTTTTTATGATCCGGATATTTAGCCCCTTCTGATACGGGTACATCACAATCATACAACTCCCCTTTTTTTAAGGCATCTGATAAATTATATATCTTTGTGTGTTTCTTTGGATAATTAAATTGAATATCAATATCTTTTCTAATTCCCACCAAAAATATTAGTTCCCGTTTTTGGGGAACACGATAATGAATAGCCTTTAAAACCTGCACAGGAACCACATTATAGCCGATTTCGTCTAAAACGGAAACCATACCCTGAATGGTTTTACCTTTTTCATGTGACATTAGGCCTCGCACATTTTCTCCAATACAAATCAATGGCTGCACCTCCTGAACGACTCGTGCAAATTCATAGAACAAAGTTCCTCGAGCATCTTTTAACCCCAACTTTTTGCCGGCATAACTAAATGCTTGGCAAGGAAACCCCCCGGTAACAATATCGATCTCCCCCTTATACTTGGAAAACTCAAAGTCTTTTACATCGCCTTCTAATACATTCCAATCAGGGCGATTTTCTCGCAAGGTTTGACAAGCCCACTTATCTATTTCATTCAATGCAGCGCATTTGATACCCGCTTTCTCCAAGCCTATGGCCAAACCTCCGGCACCGGCAAATAATTCCAGCACCTTATATTCCCGTATAGGGGCTACAAAATTATCGACCTCATCTTCTTTTTCAGTTGAAGCTAAATCCAAGAACATATTGAGCTGTTTCTTTTCATAAATCCGATAATTACTTATCGGCTCACGAACAGCCTTTAACCGCCCTTCACGATCCCAACGCCGTAAAGTCTCTTTGCTCTTACCTAATACTTCCGCAGCTTCTGCTAAGGAATAAAACTTTTTCATAACCATATTACACAACCTTATACAGTGGTTATGCAAAATTATAGCTTTTTCTTTAAAAAACAAATCAATTCAAACAAATATTTTCTTTTTTACACCCTTGCCTGAGACTCCCAAGTCAGAAATGCCTAGTTTTTTGGCAAACAGGAAGAGTCGATTCAGTCCGAAATCATTGGCTCATCAAAGTCTCTAATCCGGTCGATTAAGGCATCCCCAACCATTCACCCCCCAAATTCTACCATTCATCAGAAAAAACTATCCCCTTTGCTGTTGGAACTGCTTCTTTGTACCGGATTTTATGATTCCTAAAACAAAAATCTTAAAGATGAGACATTTCTTTTTTGCTCTGGTGTTTTTATTTTTTGCGCAAGCGACCTATGCACAAACCCAAACTATTCGGGGTACAATCACAGACAAACAATCTGAATACCCTTTGATTGGGGCTTCTGTGATGGTCGTTGGTTCCGAACCGATGTTGGGAGCTGTCACCGATATCGACGGTGTCTATCGCATCGAAAATGTACCGGTTGGACGGCACACTGTTCAAGTACAATACTTAGGCTACAAAACCATTACTATCCCCAATATCGAAGTAAAATCAGCCAAAGAAGCTGAACTAAATTTGGCACTTGAAGAAAGTTTGGTCAAAATAAGTGACGTCATTGTCTCCGCAAAAAAAACAGCCAAAGGTCAAGTCACTAACCAACTGGCCACCGTCAGCGCCCGAAGCATATCCATCGAAGAAGCCGAACGTTTTTCCGGCAGCTACGGTGACCCGGCTCGTATGGCACAAAACTACGCCGGCGTGGGCGGAGCCAGTGATGACCGGAATGACATCATCATTCGCGGCAACTCCCCACTCGGCGTCCTGTGGAGAATGGAAGGAATTGACATCCCCAATCCAAGCCACTTTGCCGTCCTAGGCACCACCGGCGGCCCTGTTAGCATGCTGAATATCAACAACTTAAGCAACTCCGACTTCTTTACCGGCGCTTGGAGTGCAGACTATGGGAATGCCCTTTCCGGCGTATTTGATTTGAAGCTAAGAAATGGCAATAGAGACAAAAGAGAATACTTGGGACAAATCGGCTTTAATGGCTTTGAGCTCGGTGCGGAAGGCCCTTTCAAAAAAGGAGGGCGCGCATCTTATCTTATCAATTTTAGATATTCAACTTTGGGTGTATTCAAGGCTATCGGCTTGGACTTTGGACTCGGGGATGCCATTCCAAACTATCAAGACGTCACTTTTAAGTTTAATTTTCCTACCCAAAAATCCGGAATCTTCTCCGTGTGGGGAATCGGCGGACTCAGTGACATTCATATCGAGCCCAAAACAGATGAAGGAGATTCCGAATTATTTTCCTATGATGCAACGGACGTACTATTCCGGTCTAATACCGGAATCATCGGGGCTTCGCACACTTATTTCTGGAATAAACAAACCTATACCAAATTGACCTTGGTGGCTTCCGGCGCTCAAAGTTCCAGTAACGTAGATTCAATTTTGACTGACCCGGTCACCGGACAAAAAAACCAATTCAACTTTTATGGCTCCGATCAACTCCAAGCCAAGTATTCTGCCCACTTCAAACTCAATAAAAAGTTTTCTGCAAGGCAGACGTTCACTACAGGCTTGCTATACAGTTTTATTGACCTAAATCTTCAGGACAGCTTTAGGTTGCAATCCGGCGCATTCCAACCCATTCAAGACGTGGATGGCGGTGCTTCTCTTGTCCAAGCTTACGCAAATTGGCAATATCACCCCACCAACAAACTAACCCTAAACATAGGCCTACATGACCAGTACTACACACTCAACCAATCCAATAATATCGAACCAAGATTAGGCCTAAAATTTCAAGTTAATCCCAAAGCCAACTTCACTTTGGGTGCCGGCCTGCACAGCCAACTCCAACCCCCATCGACCTACTTTGCTCGAGATGACCAAGGAGTAGAAACCAATCGCAATCTTGACTTTAGCAAGGCGCTACATACCGTAATGGGCTATGAATTCCAATTTGTTAAGAATATGCGGCTCAAGACAGAAATTTATTACCAACATCTCTATAACATTCCCGTCGAGAAAATTGCTTCCGCTTATTCCATCTTAAATGATGGTGCCGACTTCGGCTTCGCTGATGTAGATAATCTAACCAACAAAGGCACCGGCAAAAACTACGGCTTTGAACTCACGCTTGAAAAATTCTTTTCGGAAGGATACTACTTCTTAACCACCGCTTCTATTTTTGACGCCAAATACAAAGGAAGTGATCAAATCGAACGAAATTCACTGTTTAATTCCAACTATGTGTTTAATGGCCTTGCGGGAAAAGAATTTAAGATTAAGCAACACAGATTGTCCTTTGACACCAAAGTTACCTATGCCGGTGGGCGGAGATACACGCCTGTAGATTTGGATGCTTCGCTTGCCGCCCACAAAGAAGTCTTAGACAACACACAAATCCTAGCCCAACGCTATAAGCCATATTTTAAGCTGGATTTTAAAATCTCTTTTAAGCAGAATCTTAAAAGAATATCTCAAGAATGGGCGCTGGATTTAACCAATATCACCAATCACAAAAATATTTTTCAAAAAGCATATAGCGTCGAAGAAAACAAGGTAAAAACCACCTATCAACGGGGTTTCTTTCCCAATATGCTTTACAAAATCTACTTCTAAAGCCATGAAAATACTTATCCTTCAAGCTCACCCCAACAAAGATAGCTTTGTCAGCGCATTGGCGCAAAGCTATGCGACCGGCGCCAAAGAAAAAGGTCATGAAGTCGAATTGGTGCATATTGTGGACTTAAGCTTTGACCCGGTTTTGCATGCCGGCTACCGGTCTAATCAGGTTTTGGAACCGGATTTGCGAGCCATGCAAGAAAAAATCAAGGAAGCCAATCACTTGGTTGTCGCCTTTCCCATCTGGTGGGCGTCCTTGCCCGGTCTGTTAAAATCCTTTTTTGAAAGAACGCTTCTCCCCGGTTTTGCCTTTGATTATAAAGGGGCGCTTCCGCAAAAACTGCTCAAAGGGCGTTCTGCCAGATACATTATGACCATGGATTCTCCGGCTTTTTACTATCGGTTATTTCTACGGGGCGCAGGATTTACCATTATCGAAAAATCAATCTTGCGATTTTGTGGTTTTGCTCCTGTCCGACGAACTGTTTTTTACGGAGTACGTAGTAGTCAAGAGACGACGCGAGAAAAATGGTTAAAAAAAGTTCGTACCTTGGGCTACAATGAATAAAAACAAACCAATCAATCCGGCCTGCATCATCGGTTTTAAAGACAAGTGGGTTATGCTTTTAGGAATCCCCCTTTTGGGCGGATTGATGCCCCTGCTTTTCTTTGAAGGCACTAGAAATCATTCTTTTTCGGAGAATTTGCTTACCATATCCATATCTATTCTCAGTACTTATCTTTTTTGGAAAATGGATAAGGGGATAATCATCTACTTCCGTAAAAAACGGCCACACCACAAGGATTATATCAAGCGATTGAGCTTGCAACTCGTAGTCATTGCTGTTA
>JALVCY010000297.1 GCA_027009605.1 Saprospiraceae bacterium | reverse complement strand
CACGAAAGCACTTGAACGCCGAAGGCAATTGAACGCCTGAAGGCAATGAACGGTGTAGCGGTATAACGGTGTAAAGGTGTAACGGCTAGGCAGCCAAGAGCGCACCCCTTGAACGCCGAAGGCAATGAACGGTGTAGCGGTATAACGGTGTAAAGGTGTAACGGCTAGGCAGCCAAGAGCGTACCCCTTGAACGCCGAAGGCAATTGAACGCCCGAAGGGCAAATTGAACGCCGAAGGCAATGAACGGTATAGCGGTATAACGGTGTAAAGGTGTAACGGCTAGGCAGCCAAGAGCGCACCCCTTGAACGCCGAAGGCAAATAACGGTGTAGCGGTATAACGGTGTAAAGGTGTAACGGCTAGGCAGCCAAGAGCGTACCCCTTGAACGCCGAAGGCATTTGAACGCCCGAAGGACAAAATGAACGCCGAAGGCAAATTGAACGTCCGAAGGACAAAATGAACGCAGAAGGCAAAACCATCATCCGGTCTGTGCCATTTTTCGATAAGCATCCAAAAGAGCTTCAGGCCGGTCGGGCGAGCCGGAATAACTCGTCTCACGGACGGCAAAGTCGTAAGCTACCGACAAAACCGGTTCGTCGGGATAATAGACATCGCGGGCAAAATGGACGTATTTCATCATCACAAAACCGTCAAACCAATTGAAAAATCGTTTGATGAAAGCGGCCTGACTTGCCGTGTGTTTTTGAGTGTCTTGGATTCTTTCATGAATATTGTTGGAAGAAAGAAAATCTTGGACGGCAGGTGCCAGTGTTTTTAGAAAAGTCGCTGCTTGGGTAGGCGTTTGATTCCATAAATGGGGCAGCCCATCAAAGAATTCCTTGATTTGGTCAAAGATAATAATGGGGTGGGTGAGCAGTAAGTTATTGGTTTTCAGTAGGTTGTCCATCGCTCGGCCGGTGCCAAAAGGGACACGGTCGGAGATTCTGGGGGACGGGAAAACGGTAGTATCTAGGAGATTGCCAAGTGTGCCTTTGCGTGCAAACTTTTGTAAAAAATAGAAGTCTTCACCGGCTTTTCGGCGATTCATGCCACCTTCTTTTTGGTAGGCAGTTTGTCTGACGGCCATGGAAGAGCCGATGGTTTGGAAGGCGGTGGGCAGACCGGTCATTTTTTGGGCTTCTACAAAATAGCGGAGATGCAATTCGTATTGGATGATGGCCAAGCGCGGAATCTTACTTTCCGGCAGCGGATGCTCAAAATAGATAGAAGCCGCTTCCAGCTTGGGGTGGGCTTCAAAAAAACGGGCAATGGCCTGGAAGTAATTGGATGCGACGGTACTGTCTCCATCCATGGCGACCAAAATTCCCCGCTCGTTTCCCGTAAGGGTAAAAAGGCGCACACCTTCATCCATGAGAATTTTTCGCGCAAGCCCGACGCCTGCATGCTTTTTGGGCAAGGCCAATAAGTGGGCTTGGATGGAGAAAGTAGGCGAAGTCAAGTTGGCTGCCGCTTGCGCAAAATGGGAAAAGTCCCGGGTATTGGCTTCGATAACCGACGAGTCGGCGTCTTCACTATGATTGAAGAGCAGGAGAACCAGTATTTTAGAAGTCGTATTTGCGGAAGCGCCATGAAGTGAATGTAAAGTTTGAAGCCAATTGGGTTCATTCAAAAGGGGGATGCAAACCACCAAGTCCGGTACCCAATCAGGGCGCTTAAAAAGGGCATCGGTAAGACGATGTTTTTCCAAATATCGGTTCATAAATGACAAACTAATGAATATCCGAATTGTTTTTTGGACAGGCAGGAAAAGAAGGGAATCGCGGAAAATAAAGTTTATACGCATTTTCTTCTTGGCAATTCCGCAAAAAACCATAACTTAGCCCGTGAAACACAACCAACCATGAGTCAGAAAGGCAAATTGTACTACACTATCGGCGAAGTCGCCAAAATGCTAAATATCTCCAAATCCGTTATCCGATATTGGGAAAATGAGTTTTCTTTTATCAAGCCCCATCGAAATAGCCGGGGAGAACGAAAATTTACACAGGAAGCTATCGGAGAATTGCGAATCGTACACCACCTGATTAAGGAAAAGGGGTTTACGATTAGTGGTGCCAAAAAAGAATTGGAACACAATAAGGAGTATCACATCAAAATTGAAAAAACAATTGAAGCTCTTGAAGCGGCTAAATTGGGGCTTCAAATTTTATTGGATAAATTGGAGCAATAGAGGTTGAAGGTTGATGGTGGTCTAAGAAAGAAAACCATCGAAAATGATTCGAACCGCAATGTTAAGTTTATTGTTATCATATCCATCGATTTATGAAGAACATTGCTGTAATAGATTTAGGGAGTAATACTTTTCACTTGTTGATTGCTCAATTGGGAGAAGACGGTCAGTGGACGCCTATACATCGTCACCGGGTGTTTGCTCGATTGGCTCGAACAGGGATGGGGCCGATTTCGGAAGAAGCCTTCCGGGAAGGGCTGAAAACATTGAGAGTGTTTAAGCAGGAAATTGATGAGTTTCAGGTATCGCACGTAAAAGTAGTGGGTACCGAAATGTTGCGTTTAGCATCCAATGGCGCTGAGTTTGTGAAGCAGGTAAAAGAGCAGATTGGCTTAGAGATTGAGATTATCTCCGGACTTCAAGAAGCGGAGTATATCTACCTGGGTGTCAAGCAGTTGCGGGGAGATGCTTCTTATTTGATTATGGATATAGGTGGCGGAAGTGTGGAGTTTATCTTGGTCAAAGACGGTGTCCAAAAATGGATGGCTAGTTTTCCTATAGGGATAGCGGTCTTGTACTTTCGTTTTCATGTCAATGACCCAATCAGTGCCCAAGAATTGGCGGCCTTGACGGATTATTTAGCCTCCCAAACCGTCCATTTGGCGGAAGCTATTCAAGATGATCCGGTAGAAGAGTTGGTTGGAGCTTCGGGAGTATTTGATACTTTTTTTGAGCTGGTGGGCATACCTTCGGATGGTGAAATAGATGCGTTGGATATTCGCCAAAAACTAAAAAAACTCATCCAAACAACTTATGCCGAACGTATGGAGATGAAGACCATCCCCAAAACGCGCAAAAAGATGATTATTGTCTCTTCTGTTCTCTTAGAATTTGTCTTGCGGCTGACTTCCGTAAAAAGAATCCGGTATAGTCCAAACTCATTGAAGGAAGGTTTGTTATACTCCATGATTCAAGAAAATGAACTATGAAGCGACAAGTTGAAGCAAATTTACCCATTCCGGAAGGGCCGTTTAAGCTATTGGCGTATGCCGATGATGCAGAAGAACGCATGCCGGATTTGATTTTGGTACACGAGGAGATGGATGTTTCCAAGCCTGTTTTGTTGCGGATTCATTCAGAGTGCATGACGGGGGATGTGTTTGGTTCGATGCGTTGTGATTGCGGGCCCCAGTTAGAGGAAGCCTTGCGCCTTGCGGCAAAAGAGAAAGGAGCGGTCATTTATCTTCGTCAGGAGGGGCGGGGGATAGGTTTAATCAAT
>JALVCY010000296.1 GCA_027009605.1 Saprospiraceae bacterium | reverse complement strand
TTCTCAACTAACAGAATATCGAATGATGAATGCCCAATATCGAATAATGAAGTAAAATCCCGGTAAAAACCCAAATATTCTCAACCTGCGAAGCTCTCAACCACGAAGTCCGCATCCACGATAGTAATCGGGACGAGTCTCAACCTAGAGAGCCGAAGGCGAACGTTCTCAACTTCTTCAACTAGCGAAGCCTCATTCCTTAGAAAAATTCATTTCCTGAATAGAAAACCGATCTCCTTTGACACGCATCAACAGATAGACACGGTATTTACCGGCCTTGCTTCCCAAGTGGCCAATCAAAAACTGGGCACTATTATCTTTCGTGCTCCCTTGGTGAGCCTGAGTAAAGCCGGAAACCTTGTTGGTTGCAAAGAAGGCTTTCAACTTCGCTATAGCCTTATCCTTGCTGTAATAATCAACGTCGCCATCAATTTCTATTTCTACATTATCGCCTATAAAAGGAGTCAATGCACTAGCATCACCACTTTTCAAGGCCTTCTTAATATCGTCCAAATCATTCACAGGCGTAAAGGCCAAAAAGGAAAAGGCAAAGATACTTAAGCTCAAAACTGCGATGTACTTTTTCATAATTGTTAATTTAGTGAACAAAAGTTATTCAATTATTGAACCACTTTTCTTCCAATAACGTTTTCTCATATACGCTGTAGTACGCTAGGACTATAAAATCTTAGCCAAAGTGTACTTATTGGATGACTAATTTAGGCCTAAAAACCAATAGTTTCTTGGTTTTGATGTAAATTATTCAATTTTAACAATTGGTTAACTAGATAATTGAGCATTAACTAATGCATAACCTACTGTTATTCAATGACTTAATTATAACCAGTACCCTGTTTTAGTTATTTTGGGTCAAATGCCCATATCAGACAAAAAAGACTTCCGGCAGCCGGAAAGCCCGTGTTTTTTTAATTTTTTGCCACTTTCTGAAAAACATTCTGAGTTCAATTGGTTTTTACTTGGAATCATCTGTTCGAGAGACCTACAAAAATCGTAACTGTTTAGATGCTCCTATTTTAGGGCAAAAAATAGGAGCATCTAAACAGTTACCAAAAATCTTTGCAAACCCTTGACCTTTAAATCTAGCTACGGCTACAGAAAGAAAAAAATAGACAAATGAAAAAAGCCATGCTTATTATTTTGGATGGTTGGGGTATTGGCCCCAAGCCTTCTGCAGACGCCATCTACAATGCGAATACCCCGTTTTTTGATCATTTGATGAAGGACTATCCTCATTCGACCCTCGTCACTTATGGAGAAGCGGTGGGATTACCGGAAGGTCAAATGGGCAATTCGGAAGTAGGACACATGAATATTGGCGCCGGCCGGATTGTCTATCAAGATTTTACCAGAATAAATCTTGCCATCAAAGAAGGTCGTTTGGCTACCAATAAAACCCTATTGGATGCCTTCGCTTACGCAAAAAAAGAGAATAAAAAAGTCCATTTTATCGGCTTAGTTTCTGATGGTGGGATTCACTCACATATTGACCACTTAAAGGCCTTGATAGACGTTGCGGAAGCCCATGGACAAACCAATAATTATATCCATGCCTTTATGGATGGACGGGATACCGACCCGAATAGTGGAATGGGTTTTATCCAAGATTTAGAACAATTTCTAGCCAAGAGAAAGACGCGGATTGCTTCCGTTATCGGGCGTTTTTACGCCATGGATCGGGACAAACGTTGGGCACGCATCAAAAAAGCTTATGATTTATTAAGACATGGAGTCGGGGCTCATTTTGCGAAAGCATCGGACGGTATCCAAGCGTCTTACGACAAAGAAATAACCGATGAATTTATCAAACCGATTGTCGTCACAGACCAACAAGATCAACCCTTAGCCAAAATAGAAGCCGGAGACGTGGTCATTGCTTTTAACTTCAGGACAGACCGCTTACGCGAATTAACCCAAGTATTGACCCAGCAAGACATGCCCGAAGAGCAGATGCACACCCTCCCACTCTACTATGTTACCCTCACAAAATATGATGACAAATTCAAAGACATTCATGTGGTTTTTGACAAAGAAGACCTAAAAATGACGCTCGGAGAATACATCAGTTCCTTAGGACTTAGCCAACTCCGTACAGCCGAGACCGAAAAATACGCACACGTAACCTTCTTCTTCTCCGGCGGCCGCGAAAAACCTTTTGATGGAGAAATCCGCTCTCTTGTCCCCTCGCCTAAAGTAGAAACTTACGACTTAAAACCCGAAATGAGTGCCGAAATCGTTGCCGAAAAAGCCATTGACATCATCAATAAAAAACAACCTGACCTAGTCGTCCTAAACTTTGCCAACTCCGACATGGTCGGGCACACAGGCATCTTTGACGCAGCAAAAAAAGCGGTCGAAGCCGTTGATAACCAACTAAATAAGCTCGTTTCTGCTGCCCTAAAAAAAGATTATCGCATCATGATTATTGCTGACCACGGCAACTCGGACTACATCATCAACGAAGACGGCTCACCCAACACGGCGCATTCGATGAGTCCCGTCCCCTGCATCGTTATCAACCCCGACACCAAGGACTACAAAGTAAAAGAAGGTAAATTGGCCGATGTCGCTCCGACCCTTCTAAAATTAATGGAATTAGATGCTCCTAAAGAAATGACGGGCGATGTCTTGATTACTTCCTAACCACAATCCAAAAAAAACATACAGATGAGAAAAAACACAATTATCGGCTATGGCGGACACAGTTACATGGCTTGTGACATCATGCTCCGGAATGGACAAGAAATCTTAGGTTATTTCGAGCAAGAAGAAAAAAAAAAGAATCCCTTCAACCTAAAATATTTGGGCAAAGAATCAGCCCCCGAAGCCCTGCCTATTTTAATCAACAACAATTGGTTTGTCGCCTTTGATAACAATCACTTCCGCAAATTCATCACCGAAAAATTATTGCAAAAAAACATCGGCAACCCCATATCCATTATTCACAACACATCTCTTATAGCTTCCGGAGTTCCCATAGGATTTGGTTCCATGATAGGCCCCGGCGCCATCATCAACCCCTTATCGACCATCGGAAAATCTGTCATTTGTAACACCCATGCCACCATAGGGTACGAATGCCGAATCATGGACTATGCCCACATTGCCACCGGCGCCGTCCTAGCCCACAACGTCCAAATTGGCGAAAGAAGTTTTATCGGTGCCAATGCCGTCATCAAAGAAGGCGTAAAAATTGGCGATGAAGTCCGCATAGGCGCCGGCAGCGTTGTGACCAAAGACGTCCCACCCGGCACCACCCTCGTCGGCACCAACAAACAATTCACCCCCAAAAAACGGTAGGGTGACACCATCAACATACCAAAAGCCAAAAAAAATGAAGCCCAATCCCCCAAGCCCAAAACAACCCAAAATCCCCGTCCTAGGATTCACCGGATTCAGCGGCTCAGGCAAGACCACCATTTTGACGCAAGTCATTCGCCACCTAGAGAAATCC
>JALVCY010000295.1 GCA_027009605.1 Saprospiraceae bacterium | reverse complement strand
TTCCAAGGTGCTGCACCTTCACGGAGAGTTGCGCAAAGTCCGGAGTACAGGCAATCCCAGGTTGGTTTATAATTGGACGGAAGACTGTAATTTAGGTGATTTGTGTGAAGAAGGCCATCAATTGCGTCCCCATATCGTCTGGTTTCATGAGCCTGTGCCGCTGCTGCCCATCGCCGCAGACATCGTCAGCCGTGCGGACATTGTCCTCATTATCGGGACTTCCCTGCAAGTCTATCCGGCGGCAGGATTATATGAACAGGCTCGACCCGAAACGGCTATTTATTACATTGACCCCAAGCCCCAACCCACCGGCCGAATGCTCGCCAATACAAAGGTGTCTATCATTCCGGAAAAAGCAACCAAGGGAGTTCCGGAATTAGTGAATCAACTCATCCAATTTGAAAATTTTGTCTAACCTCCTATGAAGAATACGACTCGGTTATTGTTTTTTCTCCTTTTGGCAGCTCCTTTCGGAAAAACGATGGGACAAAGCCTTTCGGCCAAACAAATGGCCATGGCCGGAATAAAAGCAGCCGCTCTCGATAATTGGAGTGCCGGCAACCCTTCATCTTGTGCCTTCGGTCGCAGTTTCTCCGGATATGCAGGTATTGAAAATCGGTTTTTAGGGACTGATATTCAAGGATTTGCGGTGGGTGGAGCTTATCGCTTTTCCAAATTGGGCAGCTTCCAAATAGGGATTAACCGACTCGGAATTGAGCATCTTTTTGTCCAGGAATTGAGCTTGGGCTATGCCCGAAAATTGGGTTCTAAAGTTGCCCTTGGCGGGAATCTTTTGGTTTTTAGCCGCCAAGCTGACCGGTATGATAAGCAACAGCGTATTTCTTTTAATTTGGGCGCTCAGTTTCCCCTTTCGGAAAACATCCAAGCCGGCCTTTACCTATCCAATCCCATCCCCGACCGGCGAGAACTCCCGGCATATAGCTTCCATAGCGAAATCGCCGCCGGCATCTCTTGGAAAATAACTAAGCTAACCACTTCCTTCGAAATATCCAAACCACAAAACACCTCCTACTCCATCAAAACAGGCTTAGACTATCGCCCGGCAAAATCCATATCCCTTCTTGGCGGTGTCATCGTCTCCAAGCAAGACTTGAATGCTTCTCTTGGTATTAGCTACCGGCTCAATCAAATCTCTTTGACCATGGCTTCGAGATTTCATCCTAAATTACCTACCGGATTGAGTTTTGGTATTAGATATGCACCGTTGGAATGATTTTTTGGATTTCTTTTCCCACTTCCGTACAGCTGTCGGGATTTGCAGATTCTTTTCCCGCAGATTTGCGCAGATTTCTTTCCCGCTCCCGTACAGCTGTCGGGATTCGCAGATTTACCTCCCGCAGATGTACGCAGATTTATTCCCGCAGATTTAAGCAGATTCATACTTTCTCATCTCTCATCTCTCACTACGCACTACTCACCACACATCTCTCACCACTTCCTTTTCCCGCAGATATGCGCAGATTTTTTTCTTTCTTAGCGAGCTTCAACTTCTTCAACTAGCGTAGCGAATCAACTAACGAAGTCCGAATCCACGATAGTAATCGGGACGTGAATCAACTAGCGTAGCAAATCAATTTTCTCAACTAACAGAATATCGAATGCAGAATCCCGAATATCGAATAATGAAGTAAAAACCCCACAAGAACCCAAATCGTCTCAACCTGCGAAGCACTCAACTACGAAGTCCGAAGGACAAGTCTCAACCTAGAGAGCCAAAGGCGAACGTTCTCAACTTTTTCAACTTTCTCACCACTCACCACTCACTACTCACTACTCATCTCTCACCACTCACCACTTCCCTTCATCATTCCAAGACCATCATTTTCCGCATAGCGGATTGCCCGTCGGTTTCCAGCTTATAGAAGTAAATCCCGGAATGTTCAAAAATAGATTTTTCAAGGAGCACTTGATTCATGCCTGCTTCAAAGTCCTTTGATATATTTTTAATTTTAAGGCCATTCATGTTATAAATGATGAGATGCGCAGTAGAAGGCTTTGGCAAGAAAAAACGAATGCTCGTCTTATCTCCAAAAGGATTGGGCATATTTTGGTATAGCACTAGGCGATTTAGTTTTTGACCATCGAAAGATAGTTTTAAAGCATAAGCTTTTTCATCTTCATCATAGACTTTAGCGACAGACCCTCCTGTATCCAAACTCAAGACATCACTTAACATCGCCTCTTCCGTGGCTCTTACTTTTATCCTAAACAATTGATTATCAGCAGGTTTTAGGAGTGCAAAAGACAAAATATTCTGTCCTTCGAAAAAAGTAACTTGATGCCCTAAACCAACATCATCGCCCATAAAATCCAAAAACTCAAGACTTCCCAAATTCAAAGAAAATTGATAGGCCGCCAATTGATCTTTGGTGACACTAAAAGAAAGCTCATATTCTTTTCCCGGCAGCATCTTTTGATTGTGCGTATTCAATAGGACGTCATCGTAAAAATAGGTTTCCGTATTTTGGGTCTTATTGCAGATGGCCGAACTATTTAAATCACCTACTTTGATCGCGACAAAATTCAGGTCATAGGATTTGTTTCCATTCAGGACAAACTCTTTCGTTTTGGCGCAAGCCCCAAATGGAGAAGCCATCGGCGGCAAACAATTGGCATCATAAAACCGCCAAGACAGCGTCCTATCCAAATCAAAAGAGCGCCCCAAAATTAAATCATTCAAGGCTAAAGCATCCTGCTCATCGACCACTTGGTCTCCGTTAACATCTGCGGCCAATTTTTGATACGGAGAATCAAAAGAAGAGGCTAAGGCTTGCTTTAATAAATACAAATCCCACACATCCAATCCATTGGCCCAGTCATCATTTTTAAAAGGTTTGACATAGAAATGCCGGCTTCCGGAAATACCATACAAGGTAAAATGACCGGAAGCTTTGGTGGTAACAACCACCGGCAACAACGCACCGGCCTGGTCGGTCACCAATATTTCGGCATCCTGCACCCCATTGCCAAAGTCTGTTAAGAGCTGACCTTCAGCATATTGCCCATCCAGATTACGCAGTTTAGGCTGTGCAAAACCACTTGCAGCAAGGCATAGTAGGGACATGATAATGACCACCATTTTTGTCATCAAAACGGTATTTATAGTGTTTGTGAGCTTAGTGTTTTGTTCCCAATGACCTTTTGTAAAGCCGTTGAGCAGGGGAAAACATTTGGGAAAATGGGGTCACCAGAGATGGGGTTTCTCTATATCTTACGGTAACTGCAAAACCACAGAATGGGTATCTTAGCTACTACAAAGATAAAGCTTAACAGAATCAATGTCTTACCAAAAAAAAGGTAATTATTTTTGTAAAATTAGAATAATGTGACTGAGTTCCGGTGTTCCCGGATAGCGTACAAACACAAGTCATAATGAAAAAAAATCGTAACTGTTTAGGTGCTCCTATTTTAAGGCAAAAAATAGGCATTTTTGTGTATGTTGACGTAGGGACGCACGGCCGTGCGTCCCTACGTGAGAAAAT
>JALVCY010000294.1 GCA_027009605.1 Saprospiraceae bacterium | reverse complement strand
TGCCGGAAATCCTTGTAGTTCAATAAGTTGCGGAGAGATTTGGCCGTTGTTGTCTAAGGTGATGGCAAAATCAAATTGTAAAAAAACAGGGTCTGTAGCTTCATCCGGTACGTTCCATTGGGGAGGAATGGCTCGATGTGACTCATTCCGAAAGGTGGGGGCTTGGAGTTGGCTGATAATTGACCGGCAGGCAGATTGGAGTTGTATTGTTAAGTTGGTGGGTAGGAAAACGGGGGTTTCTAAAAGTTTGAATTGGGGACTTAAATTAAAAATACGGCTGACTTCCCGTTGGTATTGTTGATGCCTATCGGGAGAGAATTGTTGGTTGAATGATTGTCTAAGAAGGGGAATCATGTTTACTTATATTGTTTAGCCCAATAATCTAAGTATTCGGGCAAAATAGTGTTATGAGTTAGGTTGAGTCCTGAAGTGTCTTGCAGTTTTCGGATGATTTTGTCATAGTGCTTCTGTCCTAAGATTTTGATAAATTTTTCTTTTTCCGAAAGGAAGCTATGCTTGACCCGGTCTCCATCTGCTTCGGGGTGAAATTGGACGCCCCAAATTTCTCGGGTAAACCGGATGCCCATCAAGGCTCGTTCTTTTTTGATATGTGGACGTTCTTTTTCGAGAGCCAATATTTGAGCGCCCATGGCATCTAATTTTTTTGGGTTGGGTTGGGTTACTTGAAAAAATCTGAAGTCGGCAATTTCGAATATTTCAGGCAACTGCCCAAAAATAGCATCTTTTTTTCCGAAAGGAGTCAAGCTGCAAGCATAGGGGCCATAGGACGGGGCATCTCTTTTGGAAGTCTCCGCCAAGTCAAAGTGATGACAAAATAATTGAAACGAGAAACAAATTAAGAAGACTGATTTTTTATTTGGATTGGATGCGTTATGGAGCAGAATCTCTTGCATGAATTGTCTCCAATGCTCCGACCAATCCAAGTTTTTTTCTGCCGGGTCACCGGGGCCGCCACTGGAAATAATTATGTCCCAATCTGCGATTTCCGGCCAATGGTCTTCCATCCGTACTTGATAGGTTTTGACCAAATGGCTCGGGCTATGGGCGTAAATAATATTTTCAATGGCGTGAATTCCGGAGTTGTCATCTTCTCCGTATAAGTCGATAATAGCAATTTTCATAGTTTAGTGGGTGGCTGTGCCCCAAGTTAGGTTTAGCTTGTTAGGAATATAATTTTGAGCACGCTGGATGGCGAGTTGAGCCACGTTTTGAACGACCCAATTAAAATTATCTCTGCCCACAGAATTGAGGTCTGCATCCGGCGCCGGATTAAAAAAGTCAATGGCGTAGGGGATGCCGTTGCGGACTGCAAATTCCACCGTATTGATGTCGTATCCGAGCGCTTTGTTGAGCCGGATGACATAGCTTTTCATTAGGTCGAGAAGCGACTGAGGCACATCATAATAGGCGGCGTAGCGCATCGCATGCTCATTTTCGGGGGCATAGGGCATGATGTGTACACGATCGGGGCCGATGAAATAACACCGAAAGTAGGCCTTAAATTCGATATTTTCTTGCATCATCATCACAAGATGGCCGGTTTTGTCGTAAGTCTCCCATAGCTCGGCTTTGTTTTCTACTCGATAGACGTGCTGCCACCCACCGCCGTGATATTGTTTGAGATAAAGGGGAAATCCGCCGACATGACGAATCATTTTGTCCCAGTCCAAAGGGAATTTTAGATTCCGAAAGGACTCGGGGCGGGTATTCGGGGGCATCTCTTTGGAAGGGAGGAGTACCGTTTTGGGGACGGGAATTCCAAGTTTTTGGGCGATGACGACATTGGTAAATTTGTCGTCTGCCGACCACCAAAGCGGATTGTTGAGTACGGCGGTACCGGTCAGAGCCATTTGTTTGAGCCAAGTCCGGTAGAAGGGCACATCTTGCGAAATACGGTCAATGATGACGTGGTAGGTTTTGGGTTGGTCAAGCAAGACTTCTTCTACCAAAACGGCTTCTGCGCGAATATTTTGGGGAGCCGTTTCGTTAATTTTTTGGATGAGCGCCTGAGGGAAGGTGTTTTCGATGCCGTTAAGGATGCCTATTTTTTTCATATTGTTGGTTCTGTGTATGTCTCCCAATTATTAACGGGAAAAACGCCAAAATGGGGAGAAAAACGGGATAAAAGTGCAAAATATGCAAATTTTGGTTAATTTTCTACCTAATTTAAGCTGGAAAGCCTACTTTCGCACTTCATACATGAGTCAATCTTGATGGCAAGACCCTTAGTGTTGCCTGCACAGGCTTATTTGTATGGAGTGTAGATAGGCCTAAGAAATGAGCTCCCACAACGAAAAGACCTACGCATCACAATGAATAAAATTAAAAACTTCTTTTTTCAAGCATATTGCATGGCTAGGACACCCTATTTTTTGAAGAATTTGCTCGGCATATTGTTATTTTTAGCAGCTGTTTTTGGGTTGCTATTTGTCTGGCTGAATTTTTATACCCAGCATGGCAAAACCATTCAAGTTCCGGATTTTAGGGATATGGAAATGGCGGATGCTCGTTCGGTTGCGGAAGCTAGCCATGTGACTTTGGTAGTGAGCGATTCCATTTTTTTGAAAGATAAGCGTCCGGGCGTGGTGCTTTCGCAAAAACCGGCTCAAGGTGCAATTGTCAAAAACGGACGAAAAATCTACCTATCGATTACAAAATATACACCGGATCAGGTGGCTTTGCCCAAAGTCTTTGGGATGACCGAAGACTATAAACGGTATTCCAAAAAATTGAAGCGCTTGGGTATTTCGACGAAAGTCGTCAAAGAAGTGTATAACCGGCGGTTGGCTTCCGGCACCATCTTAAAAGTTTTTTATAAAGGTAAGGACATCTCTAATCAAATTGAAAAAGGGGTGAAAATACCTGTCGGTTCGACTATTGGGTTTATCATTAGTCGGAGTGCTTCGGAGTATGTGAATGTTCCTGACTTGGGTTGTATGTCTGAAGATGAAGCGGTTTTTTTGTTGGAATCCAGTAATTTGGCTGTAGGTAAAATAGAGAAATTGCCGGGTACGACTGCCGATAATGCTTATGTCATCAAGCAATCTCCTTATCCGGGGAAGTCTTTGCATACCGGCGCTAAGGTTGATTTGACGGTGGGGACAAAGGCTGCCGGGGGGTGTGAGTAGTGGTTTTTGTTGTTTTTTGCGTGGATTTTTTTGCGTAGATTTTCTTTCCCGCAGATGTACGCGGATTTAATTCCCGCAGATATACGCAGATTTGATTCTTTCTAAGGAATCTTCACCACTCACTACTCAATACTCATCTCTCACAACTTTTTTCCCCGCAGATATACGCAGATTTAAATCCCGCAGATATACGCAGATTTGATTCTTTCTAAGGAATCTTCAACTCTCACTACTCACTACTCATCTCTCACAACTTTTTTCCCCGCAGATGTACGCAGATTTAATTCCCGCAGATATACGCAGATTTGATTCTTTCTAAGGAATCTTCAACTCTCACCACTCATCTCTCATCTCTCA
>JALVCY010000293.1 GCA_027009605.1 Saprospiraceae bacterium | reverse complement strand
CTTCTTCAACTTTCTCACTACTCACTACACACTACTCATCTCAACCTGCGCAGCACTCAACCACGAAGTCCGTATCCACGATAGTAATCGGGACGAGTCTCAACCCAGAGAGCCGAAGGCGAACGTCAACTAGCGAAGCCTGCGAGCGAATCAACTTCTTCAACTTTCTCACTACTCACTACACACTACTCATCTCAACCTGCGCAGCACTCAACCACGAAGTCCGTATCCACGATAGTAATCGGGACGAGTCTCAACCCAGAGAGCCGAAGGCGAACGTCTCAACTTTCTCAACTAGCGCAGCGAATCAACTCCCTCAACTCTTGAACCCCGAAGGCAACCCAAAACCCCACATATAAATCCCCCCGAAGTACAAAAAAAATCAAAAAAAAGGCCTAGCTTTGTTTCCACAAAAATACAACATCATGCGCAAGATTTTTTTCCCGGTTTTACTTTCTTTTTTACTTCCGTTTACCGCTTTAGCGGGCGAGGGGATGTGGCTTCCTTTTTTGATCGGTCAACTCAACGAAGCAGATATGCAGGCGTTGGGCATGAAAATGTCGGCCGAAGATATTTATAGCGTCAATAAGGGCTCACTGAAGGATGCTATCGTTCATTTTAATGGGGGCTGTACGTCTTCTATTATTTCGCCGCAAGGCCTATTGCTGACCAATCATCATTGTGGTTTTTCTGCTATTCAATCTCATTCTACTCTTCAAAATAACTATTTACAGGATGGCTTTTGGGCTAAAAAACAATCCGATGAACTGCGAAATGATCATTTAGTTGCTACTTTCATCGACCGTATCGAAGATGTGACCCAAGAGATACTCGCCGGTGTAACCGATAAAATGACCACCAAACAACGCCAAAATAAGATTGCCCAAAATATCAAGGCCTTTAAGAAGGCTTACGCCAAAAAGAAGTACGAAGAGATCCTGATTAAGCCTTTTTTTAAGGGGAATCAGTATATTTTGTTTGTGACGATTACTTATACCGATGTCCGATTGGTGGGGGCTCCGCCTTCTGCTATCGGTAAGTTTGGAGCGGATACCGACAACTGGGAATGGCCTAGGCACTCCGGTGATTTTTCTTTATTCCGGATTTATGCCAATAAAGACAACTTGCCGGCCGATTATTCTCCTGACAATCAGCCTTTGCGCCCCAAGCACTATTTGCCGGTCTCGTTGGATGGAGTCGAAACCGGAGACTTTACTTTGGTTTATGGTTTTCCCGGAAGGACGGATGAGTATTTGCCTTCGTTTGCGGTCAAGCAGATTCAAGATGTTATCGACCCGGCACGTATTGAGATTAGAGACCATGCCCTGAAAATTATGGATAAAGCGATGCGAGCGGATCCGGCAATCCGCCTGCAATATGCGTCCAAATATGCCCGAATCGCCAACTACTGGAAAAAGTGGATAGGGGAGCGCACCGGTTTGAAAAAGACCCATGCCGTAGCCAAAAAGGAAAAAATAGAAGCAGAATTTATCCAAAAGTTGGCTCAAAAGCCCCAGCTTGCGCAAAAATACGGCGACCTGCTGGATGAGATGGATGGCAAATATCAAGAAATAGAGTTTTTGGCTGTGTATCGGGAATATTTTCATGAGTTGTTCTTTCGCAATATCGAGATTTTTAAACCGGCCAATAGCTTACGGAGATTTTTAGCGAAAGCGAATCAAGAAAATTATCAGCCCCTTGCTTCGGATACCAAAAAATCTCTGGAACGCTTTTACAAGGACTATCAAGTGGGGGTTGATCGAGAAGTGTTCAAATCCTTGATGCAGCTTTTTACGGATAATGTTTGTACGGCTTATTTTCCTGATTATTTGTTGGCGAATCGCTATCTGGAAGGCTATGATACGGAGCAGATGGCCACCGAATTCTATGATAAAAGCATCTTTGCTCATCCCGAAAAACTTTATCAACTCATTGATGAAAAGAAAACAGACGAAATCAAAAAAGATCCGACTTATCGCCTTTTTGTGGACATTATTGATGCCTATCGAACCAAATTGACCCCCGAATACAATGGCATAAAAGCTCCTTTGGATAGCATGCAACGCCAATATATGGCCGCTTTGATGGAAGTCCTTCCGGAAAAGAAGTTTTATCCCGATGCCAATGGAACCATGCGGGTTTCCTATGGACAAGTGGAAGGCTATCAACCAAAAGACGGTGTGCAATACCTTCCCAAAACGTATTTGTCCGGCGTCATAGCTAAGTACGTGCCCGGGGATTATGAATTTGACCTTCCCCAAAGATTGTTGGATTTGTATGAAGCCAAGGATTACGGTCGATACGCTGAAAATGGACGCCTTCCGGTAAACTTCCTAGGCTCTAACCACACCACCGGCGGGAATTCGGGAAGCCCCGTTATCGATGCCTATGGAAATATTATCGGCTTGAATTTTGACCGGGTATGGGAAGGAACGATGAGTGATTTGAACTATGACCGGAGTATATGCCGAAATATCATGGTGGATATTCGCTACGTTATATGGATTATGGATAAGTATGCCGGCGCTCAACGCCTAGTGGACGAAATCAAATTTGTGCATCCTAAAGCGGGCCAAAAATCTAGAAAACCTTGGGACGAAAAGCATCCTAAAAAGAAGAAAAGAAGGCATAGATGGTGGTAGTTTGGTTTTTGGTCTTTTGGGGTTGAGAAAGGTTGAGATGCTCGCTAAGGCTCACAAGGTTTAGACGCTGCGCTGGTTGAGAGATTTGGGTATTTGATTGGGATTTTACTTCATTATATGATATTTGAGATTCTGTTTGGGTTTTTAGTTGAAGAAGTTGATTCGCTCGCAAGCTTCGCTAGTTGATTCGCTGCGCTAGTTGATATAGTCATAAGATTTTTTAGCCGCTTACCTATTAAACCGTTAAACCGCAATACCGCTAACTGCCTTCGGCGTTCAATTTTTTCGTGTATTTCGTGTATTTCGTGGTAAAAGAAAGTGGCTTTCGTGGTACAATCAACTTGGTGGTTGAGAGAGTTGATTCGCTTCGCTAGTTGAGATGCTGGTCGAGATTTGGGGGGGGCTTTGTAAATATGATAGAAAAAACGTAACTGTTTAGGTGCTCCTATTTTAGGGCAAAAAATAGGCATTTTTGTGGATGTTGAAGCTACAATTTTTGAAGCGTAGCTGGGCTACGTGAAAAAATTTTGGCAAAAACAGGCGCAAAAAGGGCATTTTTTAACCAAAATAGTGGGTACCTAAACAGTTACGAAAAAACATAGCTTGTTTAGCCCCGTGTGGCAGCTCTTGGTGTCCTTACCGGTTCAGCCTACAAAGAAAAAGCCATCATGTCTCTAGTTTTAAACAAAACCCCTTGCAAAACAGTTCTATAGGGGCGAACAATCTAACAACAAGATATGGCTAAAGTAATTTTTGAATTTGAAGATCAAGAGATTCCATCCGTCACCGTGGAGCAGGTGTCTGAGCATCAATCTATCCTTGATGTAGCGGAAAGTAATGATGTGCATTTGAGCCATAATTGTGGGGGCGTTTGTGCT
>JALVCY010000292.1 GCA_027009605.1 Saprospiraceae bacterium | reverse complement strand
TTTGATTCATATCAGCGATTTTGACCAAACTTTTCTTTTTGAATTTTGCAGAATCAATCACTACTATGACTTTGTTGGCTATAGAAACCATCGCACTACTCACCATTGCATCATTTACTAATGGTGTATAAATCCCCCTTTCCGGAGAGATGCTATCCGCTCCAATAATGGCCAAATCACAGCTAAAATTTAGGATATTTTTTTCAGCGATTGGCCCGATAAGAGAGCGCATGTCCGCACGCAATTCACCCCCGGAAATGATAATCCTAATGCCTTCATAATCCGCACAGATATCGGCTATCGGCAAACTATTGGTAATTAAAGTTAGATTTTTAAAACCACTTAGATTTCTGGCGACTTCCAAGGCCGTAGAGCCGGAGTCAATAACCACCGAGTCCCCATCCCGAACATATTTGATGGCTTCCTGTGCAATTTTTTTCTTTTCCGGATAATTGATTTGCTGCTTTTGATGCAAACTCAACACAAAACTGCTTGGCTTGGACTTGATGGCTCCACCCCTTGTTTTAATTAATAAACCTTTCTTCTCCAAGTGGGCTAGGTCATTGCGAATAGTTACTTCACTCACATCGTATTGGGCACTCAACTCTGAAACAGAGATTTTACCGTGTTTATTGAGCAACTCCAATGTCTCCGCACGCCGTTTTAAAGTAGTATTTTCAGACATTTTCCTTATATTTTTTTGTAAAAACTACTCAACACTAATCATTCTGACAAGAAAAATAGTTCTTTTTTTTCAAAAGTACCCGTACTGAGTAATTATATTTTTCAATTTGTGGCTACAATAGGCACAAGAGCGACACCCAATCCAAACCATCAATTCGGGGATAAGTTGCCCAAAGATAAAAAAAAATAAAAAAAACTATAAAAAAGTTGATTTACTTACAAAAGCTTATTAATTTTGTGCTAACCCAATAAAACGAAACCTTTTGAAAGGTTATTACAACTTTTTCTTACTTATTATTTTTGCATTATGGTGGAGCATACGACCTTTACATCAAAGGAAATTTACCAACAACCGGAGCTATGGTTGGAAGTATTTGACTTAATTGATAACCAAAAAGAGAGCATCATTCGATTTTTGAGTGACTTGAATATTGATTCCGATGTTATTTTTACCGGAGCCGGTTCTTCCTTTTTTATTGGTCAGATGGTTGCCCCCTTTTTCCAAAAGGACACGAATCTCTCTTCGAGAGCCATTCAAACTACAGAAATCGTCACCCACTCCGAGCATTATATCAACAAAAAAAGAGACACACTCTTAGTCTCCTTTGCAAGATCAGGTAATAGCCCGGAAAGTATGGCCGCCGTCAATCTTGCTAACCAATGCTCTTCCAAAGTCCGTCACCTTATCATTACCTGCAACAAAGATGGCGCTTTGGCCAATATATCCATTCCAAACTGCTATGTACTGGTTATGCCGGATAAAGCTAACGACAAAAGTTTGGCCATGACAAGTAGTGTGACTTCCATGGGATTGGCGGCTTTGCTGATTGGCCGCCTAAAGAATTTAGAACCCATGAAAACGGAGATTCAAAAAGCCGCCGAGTTGATGATTGCTTTTTTTAGTCGTTATCGCAAGGTTTTGCAAGAAGCCAGCACCCGGAGCTACCAACGAGTCGTTTGTCTAGGCTCCGGCCCGATGCAAGGGGTGGCGAGAGAAGCCCATTTGAAGATGCAAGAAATGACTGATGGAGAGATTATTTGTAAATTTGATTCTTTTTTGGGTTTTCGCCATGGCCCTAAAGCCGTGGTGAATGACCAAACCATGATGGTCTATTTTTTCTCTAATGATGAATATATCCGACAGTACGAATTGGACTTGGTTCATTCTATGAAACCGACTGTTCTGTCCATAGGGGTCTGCAATGTCCCGGTCACGGATACTCCATTAGATATTTGTATTGACCTTTCGGAAAAAAGAGTGGATGATGGGCTTTGGACTTTGATGAGTCTGGTGCCCATGCAATTGTTGGCCTATTACAAGTCTATAGCAATGAATTACAATCCGGACTCTCCGTCTCGAAGTGGCGCTATCCACCGAGTCGTCCAAGGAGTGACCATTTATAGCTATCAAAATAACAACAAGAAATGAATCAAGCACTTAGACAAGCTGCCGCAGCACAAAACACTTCTCTTTTGGAGTACATCCTTAACAAGATGAATCGGTTAGAAGAAGAGACTAAAACGAAAAGAACACTCTTTGCGGCTTGCCCCAATTCCATTGCTGTGATACGTGCAGCTTTGCATTCGGCTAAACGGAATAAAGCACCTATTAAATTTGCGGCAACGCTCAACCAAGTCGATATAGGCAAAGGATACACCGGTATGACCCCGGCAGAATTTGTCCAAACCATCAAACAAGAAGCACGGCGAATTCAATTTACAGAACCGGTTATTGTCGCTGTTGACCATGGAGGACCTTGGCTCAAAGACATCCAAAAACAGGAAAATTGGCCGTATGAAAAAGCGATGAATTGGATTAAAAAATCCTTTGAAGCCGCTGTTGAAGCGGGATATGACATGATACATGTGGATCCAACCGTTGACATTACCTTACCGGAAGGAGCCATTATTGATATTCGCACGGTGGCTGCCCGCACGGTTGAATTAATCGCCGCTACGGAGCATTTTCGACGCAAAAACGGATTCGCACCTATCGCTTACGAAGTCGGCACCGAAGAAGTACATGGCGGCTTGGCAGATATGCAGGTTTTTAAGCAGTTTTTTGATTTACTTAAAGAAGGCTTGGAAGCAGAAGGACTGGCGGATGTATGGCCTTGCTTTGTCGTGGGCAAAGTGGGTACGGATTTGCACACCACATTATTTGATACAGATGTGGCTAAGGAGTTGGTCGCCGTTGCCGGCAAATACGGCAGCCTGATCAAGGGGCACTACTCCGACAATGTGGACAATCCTCAAGATTATCCACTGGCCGGTATGGGGGCAGCCAATGTCGGACCGGAGTTTACGGAAAATGAATATGATGGCTTGATGGAGCTTGCGCAAATAGAAAACCAACTTTTTTCCGAAAGGAAGATCGCCCAAAAATCAAATATCAAAGAAGAATTGTGGAAGGCAGTCATAGATTCTAATCGTTGGCAAAAATGGCTACAAACCCATGAAGACCCCGAAAATTTTTACAATAACACACCGGAAAGACAGCTTTGGTTAGTCAAAACAGGTTGCCGCTATATCTGGGAAAATGATAACATAAAAGTAGCGCGGCAAACTTTGATAGAGAATATCCAAAGTCAAGGAATTCAAGCAGAACTCATTTTGATGGCTCCTATTGAGCAATCCATGGACAAATATTTTCATCACTTTAATTTGGTAAATTTGGCCGAACAATTATCAATCACCCAACCCCAAATATAAAGAAAAAAAAATGAAGGAATATGACCTAATTGTCGTCGGAGAACTGAATGTAGATTTGATTCTCAATAACATCGAAAAAGCACCCGAAGTAGGCAAAGAAGTCTTTGCTAGGGACATGACGTTGACTC
>JALVCY010000291.1 GCA_027009605.1 Saprospiraceae bacterium | reverse complement strand
CATACAAAATTTTATTCTGAATGCATGCTTTCGGTTCAATATACCTAAATGCTAGGCATAGCGAGTCCCGTTGGAATTTGCAACGCCGAGTAAGGCGAAATTTGAAGATAATAGAGAACCGGCTTATTGTTGGGTAAGCCCCTTCAAATTTTGTCTTAATCAAGGCAGCCAAATGGAGGCGGGGCAGGCTATGTCGGTATAGTCTTTCATATATTAAATCCTAAGTAAGAAGCCGAAATCATTTTAGCTAGAAAAGGCTTTTGCCCGCTATATTTTTCCTGTTTTTTTGTACATAGCTAGGCTACTTCAAAAAAAACATCCTACCACAAAACCACCCATAATATATGTCCTAAATTCTGTATATGTTTGAAAATCAAAGGGTTATGTCCCCTAAATGGCATCATATTTGCGAAATATTTGAATTGTAGAATATTTCTTCCTATTATTGCGTGATAATTAGCGCCCAACACATTGTCGTTTTGAGTGTTATTATTCGGAAACCATGTGAAATAACCGCTGCTTCTTGGCCATTTTTCCGCAAGGACAAGAAGCAAATAAATCTAAACCTGATGAAAACTTTCCTTTTTTCACTCCTATTTTTGGCTACGTTTTTTACAGCCGAAGCAGCCAAAGTGCCTTTTATCGAAGGTGGAATCTATAAAGCTAAAGAAACTGCCGGACGTGAAGGTAAACTTTATTTTGTGGACTTTTATGCCACTTGGTGTATGCCTTGCCGCTTGATGGATGAAACGACTTTTGAAGATCCTTCCGTCGTGGCTTACGTCAAAAAATACTATGTTCCTGTTAAGGTGGATGTGGATGATTTTGACGGGGTCGCTTACAAACAGCAATACAATGTAAAAGTCCTTCCTACAACCTTGATTTTTAACTCTAAAGGCCAGCTTTTGGAGAAGGTCGAAGAAGCGCTATCGCCTAGCCGCATGCTAGATTTACTCAAAAAGCACAACAAATCTTTTAATCGCAAGGTGACGATAAAAACTCCGGTAGATGCTCCCACAACAACGAAACCGTATAAACCGGAGCCCAAAGTTGTTCATTCCAGCCCTAAGAAAAAGGCGAGCCCGAAGCATAAGAAAACTAAATCTGCAGGCAGTGGATTGTTTCGTTTTGATGTCAAACGGGAACCGGCTACCGGCTATTCCGTGCAGGTGGGCGTATTTGCGGATTATGCGAATGTGCTTCAGCAAACGGCGACCTTAAAAGAAAAATATGGCTCCAAACCTTTGTTGGTTCATATCGCTACCTTGGGGGATAAGTTGGTGTATCGGGTCATGTTGGGCCGATTTAGTACCAAACCGGCTGCGGCACAGTTTTTACACAAAATCAAATCCAACGGTGGAGATGGGGTCATCAAAACCTTGGCAGAATTAGAATGATGAGTTCAAGAAAACTTCTTGTAAAAAATATCAAGGCCATTATTTTGGCAGAAACATCGCCTCAACGGTTTTATGCCGGCGAGGCGATGTCTCGTTTACCGATTCAGGAGGATGGTTTTATCCTTGCGGAAAAAGGACGGATTATTGATTTTGGGCCGATGACCCGGTGTCCGGATAGTCAAGTGGATGAAGAAGTGGATGCCACGGGGCGGTATGTGTTGCCGACTTGGGTGGATTCGCATACTCATTTGGTTTTTCCGAAGTGGCGGGATATGGAGTTTGTGGAAAAAATTAAGGGTGCTGATTATGAGACCATTGCCCGAAAGGGAGGGGGGATTCAGCAGTCCGCAAAGATGTTGCAGCAAACATCGGAAGCTGAATTGGTCGCCGGTGCTTTGACCCGAATCCGGGAGATAATGGGATATGGAACCGGGGCGGTAGAGATTAAAAGTGGTTATGGTTTGACCGTCGAAAGTGAGTTGAAGATGCTTCGAGTTATCAAAAAGCTGAAGGCTATTTCACCCATTCCCGTTCGGGCGACTTTCTTGGGGGCTCATACCATTCCCGCTCGATACAAAACCCATCGGGCAGGATACATACGAGAGATTATAGAGGAAATGTTGCCGGCGATAGCCGAAGAAGGCCTTGCGGAATATATAGACGTATTTTGTGAAAAAGTGGCTTTTTCGGTAGCTGAAACAGATAAGATTCTGGCGGCCGGCCGAAAGTATGGCTTGATTCCCAAAGTCCATACCAATCAATTTACTTGTATGGGGGGCATCGAAGTGAGCCTGAAACATGAGGCCTTGTCCGTGGATCATCTGGAGGTCATTACAGATGAAGAAATCGCCGCCTTACGGCAAAAAGAAACGATAGCCACCTTATTGCCTTCTGCGCCTTTCTTTTTAAATGATAATTATCCGGAAGCTAGGAAGTTGATAGCGGCAAATATTCCGGTGGCGTTGGCGACTGATTATAATCCGGGTTCGTCTCCTTCCGGAAAAATGCCTTTTGTCTTGTCCTTGGCTAGTATCAAAATGAAAATGATGCCGTTGGAAGCCATCGCAGCAGCGACAATCAATGGGGCGGCAGCCTTGAATCTGGAACATGAATTGGGCTCTATCGCTGTGGGCAAACGGGCTAGCTTTATTATCACTAAACCGGTGCAGTCTATTGATTATTTGCCTTATGCTTTTGGTGGGGGGTGGATTGAGCGGGTTATCTTTGGTTGAGAAAGTTGAAGAAGTTGAAGAAGTTGATTCGCTTCGCTAGTTGAAGAAGTTGAGACGTTCGCCTTCGGCTTACTAGGTTGAGACTTGTCCTTCGGACTTCGTAGTTGAGTGCTGCGCAGGTTGAGACGATTTGGTTTTTTGTTTGGGCTAGTACTTCATTATTCGACATTCGGCATTCTGTATTCGATATTCTGTTAGTTGAGAAAGTTGAAAGAGTTGATTCGCTCGCAAGCTTCGCTAGTTGAAAAAGTTGAGACGTTCGCCTATGGCTCCTTGGTTGAGCTTGTCCTTTGGACTTCGTTGTTGAGATTCGCTTGGGACGTGGATCGCTAAGCACGGAGCGCAGCGTAGTGATTGGTGAGCCAAAATGTTCCCCTGTATGCCATTGGCTCTGGATGAAATCTTAGCTAATTGAAGAAAGTTGAGACGATTGCCTACGGCTCACTAGGTTGAGACTCGTCCCGATTACTATCGTGGATTCGGACTTCGGGTTGAGTTCTGCGCAGGTTGAGATGATTTGGTTTTTTGTTTGGGCTAGTACTTCATTATTCGACATTCGGCATTCTGTATTCGATATTCTGTTAGTTGAAAGAGTTGATTCGCTCGCGAGCTTCGCTAGTTGATTCGCTACGCTAGTTGAGAGATTTGGTTTTTTGATTGGGATTTTACTTCATTATATGACATTTGGGATTCTATAATTGATGTTGTTGTTATATTTTTTAGTCGCCTAGCCGTTAAACCGCTATACCGATGTACCGAAACTTCAATCAATTATCCGACATTCCCCATAGTTTGCACAAAGCTGAACATTTATTGTAACTATTTAGGTGCCCCTATTTTAAGGCAAAAAATAGGCATTTTTGTGGATGTTGAAGCTACAATTTTTGAAGCGTAGCTGGGCTACGTGAAAAAATTTTA
>JALVCY010000290.1 GCA_027009605.1 Saprospiraceae bacterium | reverse complement strand
CTTCTTGAGCTTGGAGTCTTTTTTGTCCTGCTGCTACCGCCATTACCTTTGCTAATACCTCTGATATTTCACCTTTAGAGATATTTACCTTTTTGGCTTGTTTTAAATAATATTCAGTGCATGGAGCACAGTTCATTGCCATTGCTGCTGAAAGGCCAATAAGAACCTCTGTTTTTTGATCCAGATATTCATTCTTATGAGTTGATTCATAGAACGAGTTATAAAGTTCCTGCTGTCGTTTCGTAAGCATTCCTTTTCTCTTTTTTTATGTGCTCTAACGCTTCGCGTAACCGGCTGGCAAAAGCATAGCGAAGCGGCGCTTTTGCCAGTCCGAGTTAACGCGATTGTTATATTTCATTTTTTCATCTTCTTCTTGTCAAAGATCTCTATAGCAAAATGGTCATTAGAAGAATGAACCTTCACATTTTTCAACCAAGGCCTCTTTTCCTCTTCTGATAACGTGCCATTCACGATCTTAATTATTGCTCGTTTCTCCCATAAATCTGCCCTTGAGTAGTATTGCCTTATCTCTAGCACATCCGTTCTATTTACAATACCGTCAAGAGCATCAAGTACCACTCTACCAACATAGGCTCCGGAATTTCTTTTTAAACTTCTAAAAAACTCCATTAGAGCAACATTGTTTTGATACCCTTCTTTTCCAAGCAATCTTACTATCGAAATAAGCATATACTCTGGGTATCGAACACCTTCGGAAAGCATTAGGGAAAAATACTCACTAATTTCATCTTTTAGTTTACTTGGAATTAATTCCGCTTTTTTTATGAATAGATCGACGACAAGAGGTGTGAACTGTGGGAATTTTTCTATAAGCTGCTTATATAGTCTCAGCTTGTTGTATTTTCCACTAGCGACAACAATCCTTAAAAATCTCTTTATATCATCAGGTTGAAGTATCTCCTTCTTCTTGATCATCTCCTCTAAATCATCAGTCGAATCTTTTCGTAACTCTCTAATCTCTCTTTCAGATAATTCTCTGAACTTTGTTGGTATCGTACCGGTGTACCCGACAATAATCCTGGATTGCTTAAGTTCTGTAGTTGTTTTTTTGAATTCCTCACTCACACCTGAAAGTTTCTTTTCCTCTGAGACATCAACGATTGTAGTCTTAGAGGGATTTATTGTTAACCCTTCAAGATACAGTCGTTCAACTAGAAGGGTTAGCCAAGCGTGAGCGGTTTTAGCATTTGGCGCAAACAACCTATAGTCATCAACATATCTACAGAACCTTACCTTTAACGATTTGAGATAGTCATCAACTGAAATTAGTGCTGCCTCAGCTAAAATTCGACTAGCATTACCACCTATCGGTAAACCATAAGAGTCTCTGTTTGCCCAGAATAATAGTAATTCGTTTGTCAATTTAGTATATTTCTTATCTATTGGCAGGCTTAGCAATGTTGACTCTAAACGGTGAAGGTTTAATCTGTCATAGAAATTAGATATGTCGCATTTTACCAGCACTTTAACTCTATTACTTTTTATCTTATTTCTTACATAAGCATTAAATGCTGTGTATGTGTATTTAGGATCAAAAAGATACCCCTTGCTTGGCTTGAATCTATAAGAAAAAACTACATTAGATCTTTTCTTTATTCTATATCTTTCAATTATGTCAGCATACAGAAGTGTAAGAGCAAGATAAGTGATAGTGTCAGCGGGGTGAATTAATGCTGCTCGTCTAAAGTCATATGCATCCTTTTTAGGAAATAGGACATGACTAATTGGGTGCACCTTGAGGCCTGACAATGAATTGGAATTTATCCTAGCTCTTATTTGTTCAGATATAAATTTTCGAAACGCTTTGTTTTTTAGCAAAAGCACTTCGAATGGCTCAGGGAATATATCCGTTAGTCCTTCCTTTAAAACGTTGTCAATAGCTAGACTGATAGCCTTTTCGATTACCACGAAATCTTCCTATGAAATATAACGCTTTACATCACCGGCAGCGAAAAGCAGAGCGAGGAACGAGCGGCGCTTTTTGCTGTCCGCGTGCATGTGATTGTTAGCCATCGAATAATGAAGCCTGTCTACCTGTGCCCCTGATATTTAACTTTATTCTCAAGAAAGGTTTAAGTAGCGCATCGTTTAAACTTATAGTGTCGTCTGATTTTCTATATTGGATGTACTCACTATCCATTAATTTTCTAAATGCTTTTTTTGCTTCCTTTACTGATACATTGTTAATACGAGCCACTTTCTTTTCTAATTCGAAGTAGTTATGATGCCTTTTTTTTGGTACCACTATTTCCCTGAGAATGGATTTTTGAAGATCGCTGAGACGGTAAACTGAATATTTGTATTTTCTTAAATAATGAGAAAAGGCATCCTCAAAAGCTTTGTTTTTTCCTTCTGTATAATGATAGTCAGTGACTATTGCGGAAGGGCTTTGCTTCGAATGACATAAAAACATGTGAAAGCAGACCTGGTGCATATAGTATGGAAAACCATCTGCATCCTGTATTATTTCATTTTTGATAGGCGAAGGAATGGAGATACCTAGTTCTTCTTCGGCAGCAGAAAAGAACGCCATGAAATCATTTTTCTTTAGTGGGTCTAAAAAGATTACTGGATGATTTCTTTGAGAGCTAAGGTGCCCACCGAAAAGAGTATGTGCATCCCTTCCTATACCAGAAAATACAAACTTTTGATTTATCCACTTTGATTGATTAGACAAACTTTTTGCAAGTTTCGCCAGCTTCACCGGAATATCTGACTCACCTGGAAGATCATCTAGCTCATCTAAGGATATAACAGCATTTGTGTTTGACGAAATCAAAAGCCTTTTCAAAGATTGAGGACTTATTTCTTTTCCAGAAAGACCAATCATTTGTTCTGTTGTTTTCTCTTTATGCTGCAATTGACCTTCAGCAACCACCAACTTACCTTTTGCCTGCATAGTCTCTTCCATTTCATGGGACGTGGATGATACGTTATGTACATCTATTCCCAAGTCATCACAAATGCACCTAGCTAATTCATCGAAATTAGACACCGTGTTTGCTTCAATTTGGGCAGTAACTACTGATCTATCTTGCTCATCAAGAATTTGTTGAACAAGCGATGTTTTTCCAATTCCTCTAGGCCCTACAACGATTGGGTGAATCCCCGGGGACAGCAAGTAAGTCTCAAGCCTTTCTATTTCCTCCTTTCGCCCAACCAAAAATCTTCTTTCTTTTGGTGGGGCGCCAGGCGTGAAAATATCGTAATACTCCATAGGTTCTATCCGTTCTGTCTCGTCTTTCTTGGCTAACATTGTATTAGATGGAAAATTTCCACCTAGACCGCCCTCCCCGCATACTAGGCGGAAAATTGCCGTCTAGTCCGCATATCCGCGTACTAGGTGGAAAACCGCCGTCTAGATGCTGAAAAGGGAGGTTGAACAGAAACTTCCCTGTGCATCTATTTTCCATCGCAACTTATTGATGCGCCTACTTTATCAGGACACAAGGCTCTTTTCCACACTGATAATGCCCTTATTCTTATCACACATATTTCCAGCCGACATTGCCTCCCAAGGGAATCCGTA
>JALVCY010000289.1 GCA_027009605.1 Saprospiraceae bacterium | reverse complement strand
CTTTTCGGACTGCTCGAATTGGCTCAAATAGGGTAAGAGAACTGATAATCTGAATACTGTCTTTCCGGTCTGACCCAAAATTACACCTAGCTTTCTGTGTATCTGTACGAAATTTAAGGCAGAATGTAAGGTTTTTATTCGCCCTGAATTGTCCACAGGTCATTATGCAGTCAGCCAAACCATATTTGGCAAGCAACTCGTTGCCGTAGTCCTTCATTTCTTGGTGGAAGTCATTTACTGTCATTGTTTATGTTTTATGCAAGTGTAAAGATGGTTGTTTTATGGAGGCTCTTTAATCACCCGACGTAGTGGCCTGGGATAAGTAATTTTCACTACAATAGATTTTCCACGTATGATTTACCGCCTCAAACCTATTGCCTTTATGTAGCCAAACATATCGTTCTACTGCAGTGGCAAAGTGAACAGGATGATCATTGAAGTCATCATCCAAATAGAATTTTGTTTTGATAAAATTCATGTATTCTGTGCCTCTACGATGCATCTGGTCTATTTTCCTATTGTATTCGTTTGATTTGCTTTTATGGAATTTGGGACTGATATAGTAAAGCCTATCGCTGCCAATAAAGTCTCGAATCAACTCGTTGAGCTTTTCAAGTGCTTTTGTTTTATTCTTAGTTTCATAATCTTCAACACGAGTTTGGTATTGATCTGTCCAAAATTCCATCTTGTGATGTGCTCTCGCTAATACACTATTAGTAGTTGAGACGTAATTTGTTCCGAATAACTCATGGGTTTTAATAATCTCAGATAGACAACCTATCGAGTCGGCAATTAGGAAGTGTTTTAATTCAGTATCTTCAATATCTCCGCCCTTAATGGAAAATATCTTACTTGTAATCCCTGATGTTACTTTTTTTATTGCAATAGGAAATGTTGCTTTGGTGTTTGAAGACTTAATGTATAAAAGTTTTTTGTACAAAAGTTTATTTGCATCTACACGCAGATTTAGCTCTAGCACCCGGTTATACTTTGTTGAGACCATAGAATATGGATTAACTGTGTTGTATATCTTCGAGAGTAAATCAATTGTATTGCTATCATCATCCAAGTGTTTATTGTTGTTTTTTAAGCTATCTAATTGAATATAAAGCTCTAATAATACAACCTCCTTTATTTCGGCCATAATTGATGTGTATGGATATACTTGGAGTGGCTCCAATCCATCTCTGACTTTATGGTCTTTAGAAATAATTCCACGCATTTTTTTTATCTCGGGTCTCGTGAAGTCCCGGTGACTAGTATAAATTAGCTCTAAAGACTCATTGATTAGATTTGAATTAGGTGATAATGGTTCGTCTTCTATTTTACGTAAGTAAATTATATTGGTCAGGCAGTATCGAGCTAGTCGAAAACTACTTGTTTTTTGGAAAAGGTCAGCCGCTTTTCGATATATGTTTTCAATTGGCTCTTGTAATAATTTATTTTCGGAAAAGCAAAGAAGGGTGTCCGCAGTATCGACTAAACCATTGGCTAGGTCAATTAAGAAATTGGTTGAATTTACTAAACCGACCACATTCTGGTCTATTTTCCTATCTTGGATTAATTTAAGAAAATCACCTATTTCTTGGATAATCGTGGTGGCTTTAGTTGTTTTTGAGAATATGAAGGTCTGCTCCCATGTGCGGTCGCTAGTCCACTTTTTATCATCAGGGGAGATTAGCTTTGTTACGCTTTTAATGTAAAAAAGTAAGGCGTCAATTGGTAAGTCGTTGTATCGGCTTTTAATCAAATTCAGTAATTCTTTATTTTTAGGCTCTATTTTAGGCTCTATTTCTGGCTCAAGACCATACAGAGAGCCATTTTTGTAAAACATTAAGTCTCCGAGTTTATTGTAAAACTCGCTACTGATGATTATTTTTTCAGACTTATTGACCGGACGAGTAAGGAAGTTGAATTCTTCAACGACACGCATAATATCTTTCCGAACGACCCCATCCGGAGTGGTTTTTTCAATTAGATAGAGTTTGGCAATAAGTGGTTGGTATAGCAAACGGATATTCTCTGTTGTCAAAAGTTGGTAATTGGCTAGTACGGGATTGGTTTTTAACTTTAGTTTCGTGTAATTCTTGGCTAAATACTCTCCATTGGTGTCGTAAAACTGAGCTAGGTTAGAAAAGGGGTGAAATTTATTCCAATCTTCATTGGTTTGCGGTGCTTCTTTGGGGCGACCGATAATAATGCTTTCAAGGCAGTCTTTGCCAAAAAGAAAGTTTTCTAATTTTTTGAATTCATTCTCTTCAGTTAGGGGTTCACCTTTTGCCCATTTGTAAACTTTCTTAAGTTGCTCAATATTATGATTTCTTGGCCTTACAAAAAGTGTTTGAAAATCCTTTTTCGTAATGACAAAATAGCATAACCCAATAGATTGTAATGCGATTTCTCTTTTTTTGACGACGAAGTTGGCCGTCTGCGAATATTTCATTAAAGCCTGTTTGTTTTTTGGCTCTTTTTCGTATGCCAGTCCTAGTTTTAGATTATCTCTTACGGATAGAACCAATAAGTAGGGGTCAAGCTCCTCGATTGGCAGGTTGTTGATGGCTTGTACAGCTTCCAAGTAGTTGAGTATGGCTTCTCCAAATTCTTGGTCATAAAAATGCATATCCCCGAGAAGGGAGTGGAACATGGCTATGCTGTTGATATAGTCCTTATTTACTTGGTAGCCTACATTTTTTGAGTAGTTTTTTCGTATTAGTTCTAGTTTGCTATAAAAATATCTTTTTAATTCAATACTTTCATCTAGTGTAAAGTTATAGGCTGCAGACTCAATTTCACTTATTCTAGATAAAAAATCTACTTCGATTTTTGTCCGGCTGTCGAATTTATATTCATATAGTCCGCTAATAATTGCTCTGATATGTGATGATGATAGAAAAGTAATTAAGTTACTTAAAAATCTTCGGAATTGAGGTTCTTTGTTAATGTCAACAATCTCAGGGGTAAGGGCTAGATTTCTAGATGAAAATCCGAACTTGTGATATTTGAACAAGTGGTCCAATAAATAACTGATGGATACAAGTAACTTATCACCAAATTCGGCGATGTAATTACCGAGCTCTAAGAAAATTGGGGTAACTAGATATGATGTGTAAGATGCACGGTATTGGTCATAAAAGTTGAGCTTTAAATGCATATTTTTTGCATTATTAGAAACTAGAATGATGTCTTTTTTATCCATTCTATCGATGGATCCAGGGACACAAAATTGTTCTAGAATGGTTGTTATTTTTTTCGGGGCTCCATTGCTCCGGTAGGTAATATATACGATAAAGTCTTTTACAGTTGCCAGTATTTTGGGAATGGCTTCCTTGCTAATTTGTTTTTTTTCACTTAATTCGTATAAATATTTAGAGTAGCTCGGCAAACTTTTATCAAGATTCCCATACTTTCCATGGGAAGGGATTAAGTAGCGGCACAGAAACTGCTCGGTCATGCTGGTTATATCATTGATAGCGTCGTCATCCATCTCGGAATAAAAGCTATTGACATAGATTTTATTATCGTGGAATATACTGTCCAGAATAGATTCCCGGTCGGATACTCCGGCAAGTGCGGCATCATACATATCTCTTCCGGCAATGAAAATGAATTTTGCTTGTGCTGTATTGAGTAAGTTTTTTAATCCTGATAAAATGGCAGAAATGGTTTCTTGTCTTTTTAATTGAACATTGACGTTTTTTTGTGTTAAGTTTTCGCCCTCTTTCTCTATTAAAGTCTTATTGGTGTGTGGAGCTATTTTATCAAGCTCGTCAAAAACAAAGATAAAGCGTAACCTTGCGGAAAAGATAGGGATTTTTGTATTATTGGCTAATATGCGTAAAAGCTTTGCCTCGATGTCCTTGGAATCTAACGGAGCGTATTCACTTCGTTTTTTTGTGGTGAAAAGTGATATTTTTTCACTGATTGATTTCGTTGCCGGTATATTTGCACCCTTGTCTATGATTACGGAGGCGTGGATTTTTTCCCTTAGCTTTTCCAAGTCTCTGAGTTGCTTACTGTGTGTCATTACTCCTTGTCTCCATGGGATATCGGTTCTTCTTAGGAGAAAGGGGACTAGTAATAATAATCCAAATGTAAAATAGTCCGGCTTGGTGGGGAATAAGGTTTTTATCGGGTTTTTATCCCTGATTCCGCCAAATAGCGTCTTGGCCCAGAAATCGTAAAAAACGACTATGTAAAAATCTAGTATATTGCTAAAATGGGCAATTTTTTTTATTGGACCGTCTGCTAGGTTTTTGTAGCCACCACTGTTTTTTTGAGTTGAGCGGCAAATGGTATCACCTTCACATACTTGGATATAGTCTCCAAGTGAGTTGATTTTATTGCTATTTATGGATTGTTTGAATAAGACCATTTGAGTAGAGTCCAGATTATTTTGACTTGGGAAAAATGCAGTGATACCATATTCTGAGTAAATTTCATGGTTTATTCGATTATAGCCTGTTCTATTCATGAACAAAATCAAGAGTAAGTAAAAAATGATGTATGGCAAAAGTAAATTGGTTAGTCGATTGATACCATAGTGCTTTTTCCATATTTTGTATTCTTTGATAAGTCCGTCCACCATATATTTGAGCACGTCTTTTTCGGTGAGATTGTCCTTGCCTAGGTTGATTCGGATGATTAGATGGCGATAAAAACTGATGTGGTTGGTGATTTTAGAAAATGGGTCTTCGTATGTTTTATTTTTTTGTTTCTTTTCCATTTGTTTCTTATTTAAAAAGTAGGAAATATAGGTGCATAGAAAAAGATAGAGTATATTAAACATCCAGGCCTTTTGGATGTGCATTGAGAAGATAAAGTATAATGATAGAAAGGACATTAGGATAAAAAAAAGAGAAGCACCTAGCGAAATATTTAAATCTGAAAAACTTGCACCCCTTATCCACTTTGTAAAAAAGGTTCGGAACATAAAAATATGAAACAGCAGAAGAATATTTGTATAGAATACAGAACTAGTCGTAGCATTTTGACCTAGCGCTTTATAGTCGAATATGAATAAACCTAATACCCAAAGTATGCCAAAGGCTATGCGCCTATATGTTCTGTAGTTTAAGTCTCTATATTTTTTTAACTTAGCAAACATAATAAGACCCAATAAGTCTTTTCCAAATGACCATGATATTATCTTCTGTTTCTTTTCTTTTCTTACTTCCCGATATGAAAAAAAGACAAGAATAGCAAGAGCAAGAATCCAGAATAAACCAAAAGCCATTATGTAATTAGAGGTAAATACAAAGCTTTTAGTATCGGTAATAGAGACATCAAATAAAACCAATAAGGAAACCAACCAAAGATACACATATCGCTTGATACCTGACTTAGGATTAAGCATATCTAGTGCGGTGTTGACTAGAGATGTTTTTCCCATGCCTCGATATCCGGTGATAAGGTAGGCACCGGTGTTGGACGATGAGTCCATAATAAAGCTGCGAATCTTGTCAACAATTGCCTTTCTTCCAATAAACCGTGAAGAGTTATCTTCCTGAATGGGTTGATGATTAATGGTATATCCATTCAGCTCTAAATAGATAGGTTTGATTCGATGAGATTTATTATACTTTAAATTTTTAAATGCTTCAGAATCTTTGGAAGTTTGCTGATGTTCAGACATAACGTACTATTTTTTAGAAATAAAGATAACTCTTCAGCATGAATCCTTTTGATTAAAAAAGCACTCATATTGAAAGGTCGCAAATAAAGAAAAGTAATACTTCTCTTTACGCTTTCTCTTGAATAGTATGTTGTGAATAGTCTTTTTATAGGGCAGGAGCAGTAGGCTACTGAGTATGAATACCAGAAGGCTAGGGGATAGTTGTCCTACACGCAAATGTAAATAAAAAAATAATAAAAAAAAAATATTTGCATTTTTATTTTTTAATATTCAGTTATTCTTTTTTCTTTTCGGTGTCTTTGAGTATTGAGAGCGATTAAAGCTAATAGCTTTATAATAGATATATTAAAAATACTTAATCTGTACAATACTGTATTGCAATCTTTTATAAATTTGGTGCTCTTTGAGTTAGGCATATTAATGCATGAGGTGACTATTTTTAAGATATAGTGAATGTTTTTTAACTCCTATGATGTGTTTTTCCCTTTTTTTCCTATTTTTGTACCGACTATCAATATATACATCATTCTCTCACCATTAACTATATTGATATGGACATTTCTACAATTGCAAAAATGGCCACTGAGTTCCTTTTGCCATTCTTAAAGAAAAATAAAGCAATCAGCCAAATTGGAGACGAAATAAAAGAAGCGTCTAATAATTCCCTTCTGGAATTATGGGAATGGGCTAAGCCAATCTTTATTGAAGAGTATTCTGATGAAAAGAAGGAGACATTTAATGATTATATAGAACTGGCACCTGTCGTAGAAAAGGATATACATAAAAAGCTTTCGGCTTTGCCTGAAGAGCAGGTGATGAAAATTAAAAAACTTTGTGATCAATTGACAGAACAGGGTGGTTCTAAAACAATTGTAACCGGAAATGATAATGTCGTTGTTTCGAATAATACTGGAAGTACGATAAGTGTCGTGAAAGGCAAGTATGCAGCCGGAAGAGATTTGAATATTAAGAAATAGCATAAATCCAACGGCAAATGACGCAAAAATCCAAGTCAACCGAAAAGGTTGAATCTGTAAAGATGACTTCCAGTCAAACCGTCGAAGGTGGTGAGAATGCTGCCGGTCGGGACATTAATATTGACAATCGAACCATTCTGGGGGATATGGTTGTTTTTGAAGGGGCAAAGGAGTGGAAGGCATCTTACACTGTGCCCTATTGCCCAGATTGTAATGCTAAAAATGAAGTCAGTGAAATCGGGGCTCAAGTTGTTTGCCAAGAATGTGGAAAAAAGTACTTCTTTAAACTTGAAAATCCCAATATATCGGAGTTTAAGACAGTAGCTCCAGCTGAAAGTGATAAATTTAGAGGCTTACTGTTTCGTATAAATATGTACATGGAAACCGGAGAGTATGATAATGCATTTGGTTTGTTAAATGAGTTAGAAGTTATTGGGCCACGGGAATCTATTGTTTGGGAGTATAAGGCGATTGCTCATTATTTAAAAACACGAAAGCTCCTTATTATAGGTGAGCATTTGGCGTTAATAAGAAATTACTATGGAGCCATAAAAAGAAATTGCGCAACTTCTGAGACCATTCAGCAGCACTTTGGCTGGATTGCCTATAATTTAAGTGGTTATTTGAATGTTTTGGCCAAGAGAGTTCAGGATTATACCGATTATCGAGCCCGGCAAGGGTTGTGGCATTTGTTGCAAACATGGTTTGGTTGTAACGAAATACATCAGGATGCTTCCTTTCTGAAAAGAGTGGAGCGTATTGTGTTGGAGAATGGGGTATTTATTGCTAAAAAATATAATGGGGAGTGGCTGAACATTTATCCCGATTTTGATGCCATAAGTATCTATAAGCGGGTTCAGTCAATACTTGAAAAGCAGACCGGAAAAAGGGAAGAACCCAAAATTAAGTTTAATTCATGGCAGGATAGAGTGCTGGCTCCATTTTGGCAATTGTGGCAGGCTATTCGGTCTAAGGTGGGGGGTAATTAGATATTGTGGGAACATTGAGCCTGCTCCGAAAAGTCAAAACAGGCAAGATTTTGCATAACCAAGCGCCAACTCCATGTCCTACTTTTCGGAGTAAGCTCCCCATTCAGAAGAAATAATCCTTTAATCCACGAATTATGAGAAGCCAGATAGCCCAAAGAATACTAGATAATACACCGCTAGAAGTGAGAATCTTTGTCAAGATGCATGGGGATATTGTTGTTCGGGTGCATGAATTGATGGAGAAGAAGGGCATTCCGAAGAAACAATTAGCCGAAGGAATGAACCCTTCTGAAATTAGTAAATGGCTCAACGGAGAACATAATTTTACCTTAAAATCGCTCGCTAAATTGGAAGCGGAACTGGGAGAGCCGATTATACAGATACCGCACTCATTTTCTTGATGATTCGATTCCCAGGTACATGATGACGGGAGCGGAGATTTTATTTGAAGTGTCTAAGCCGACGAGGCGTGGTGTATTGCCAAGTATTAAGCGTATCAATTTGCTCTTCCCATACACCATCGACAAAATAACGAACTTCGACACAGCAGGAATCGATAAAATCAACTTTATGTTTATCAAAGTAGTAGCAATAATTTGAACCGTAAGGATTAGGATTCTTTTTTTCAAGGAACGGATATTTCTCAGATTGCCGAAAAACATAGAAAACAGAAAATGCATCTATCCATCCGAAAACATTTTCCTTTATCTTAATCCCATCCTTAAAATACACTATTCGACCCTCGTCATTTATTAATAAGTTTTCCACTACTATCGTTAAAAGAAGAATAAATATATAAATCACTATTTTTGTTACTCTCTTTTTAAATACTAAGAGAAAGCCTAAAGGAAAAGTAAGAGTACAAAAAAGCAAAAGTGCACTATCAATTTTATCATTGGTAAATGTCCAATCCCCAAATATGAAAATAAAAAAGATAGTCAAGGATATTATGGTTAATGCTAGCATTATTTGGTAGGTAATCCAGGTGTTTTTTAGGATATTTTTCATCTTTTTAGGATTTTGTCGTGTTGTGTCTGCACCGTGGTTTGCTCTTATGACCACAAAATTTTATCTTGTATATGGGTAACTATTTAGGTAGCCGCAGATTTTTGCCACAAAATGCCCTTTTTGCACCTGTTTTTGCCCTATTTTTTTCACGTAGCCGAGCTACGCATCAAAAAATAGGGCTTCAACATGAACAAAAATGCCTATTTTCTGCCTAAAAATAGGGATACCTAAATAGTTACGTATATGGTAAAGATACTTCAAAAACAAAAACCACAGGCACTGCCTTCGGAGTGTAAATCATTAGCCCCAAGTGAAGAAAAGGCAATTTTTGGTGGGATTATCAATACAAAAATCCAAAATGCCATAGAGGAATCGTTTTTTGAGTGCCAAACTCAATGTCATCCTTCACTAAAAAGGCATTGGCGATACCCTGAATTTGTTTTGCCGTTTTGTGTTTTCCACCAATTTCGAAGATGTAGTCATTTACTTTAAAGTCACCTTTAGGTGGGATGGTGACGGTGTATTGCTTGAGTTGATTGGCAAAGAAAGTTTCTCGGATATTGCCAATATTTGTACTTTGGTTGCCAAAAGCATAGCAAAGGTTAGGATTGTTGATATAGATTTTTTCAGGTTTGCTCAAACCTTGGATGCCCTTTGTGGAAGCGCCAACCAGTAGGATTAATCCAGCTTTTTCTAAGTACTGTAAATAATGGAATAAAAGAGCTCTAGAAATACTAGTCAATTCTGCTATTTTTTTGATATTTGGTTTGAATGGAACAGACTCTGATATAATTTGTAGTAGCTTCTTGAGCTTTGCGATGGTCGCCGGACGAAATTCCAAGTATTGAATTAAATCCACTTCAAGGACAGTATTTACAATACTAAGCAACCTTAAATCATAGTCATCTTCTGTGTAGAATGGAAAAAAGCCCTTTTGAAGATAGTTCTTAAAGTGAAACAAAGGTTTATCAATCTCTAATTTGATTTTCTGTGAAATGATTTCTTCTATGGAGTAAGAAGGAAGATGTGCATCTGTTTCAAAAAATAAATATTCCCGGAAGGAAAGTCCTGATAGAACATAATGAATAGCCCTTCTACTCAAATCGGCATAGCCTTTCATAATATCTAAAATAGAACTTCCAGTAAAGACAATATTTATCTCTGGTATCGTGTCGTAAATATGCTTTATCTCTGCAGACCAACTAGGATACCGGTGGACTTCATCAATAAATAAATATTGACCACCCATATTTCTATGGCTCAAAGCAATTTCAAATAATGTATGTCGATAAATGAATAAACTATCCGCAGAAACATACAAGTAGGCATCGGGGTTGTCACTAGATTTGATTCTTTGCAAAAGAAGCGTACTTTTTCCTGTTCCCCTTTGCCCGGTGATACCAATGAGCCGGTTGTTCCAATTAATCTGGTCAAATAGATATCGCTTTTTAGCCATTGGCGTGGCTGCAAGTATTCGCTTGTAGGTTTGAAGTATTGCATCCATTGTGCTTATTTTGTATAGTGTATTGCGCAAATATAGGCAATTTTTGTACAATACACTATACAAAATAAGCTAAAATAGTCCCTTCTCGCCATTTAGACCTTTAAGAAAGGCCAAAAGTTGACGGGGGTGATGACTTGGGTAGATGCTTTGGGATATTGGTTGGAGAAGGCTTTTCTGCTAATAGGTGGTTCTAGTATTTCCTATCCCAAAAACGATGAATTTTTCGATTATACTCCAAATATTTGTACTAAATTTTCGGTTATACCCCAAAATTTCATACTTTCATCGGTTGAGATTGGCTTTAGGTTGGAATCGGGAGCTATCAGTAACAGGAGATGCTTAGGGCGATTTCCAAAATTAGCGTTAGCCTTGCGGAATGTTATTTGAGTTGTTCTGTTGAACGTTTGCCTTTTGGTGAATTTTGAAAATCAGCATCCACAAAAGACACAAGTTTTCAAACCACGAAAACCACGAAAAACACGAAAAAAATTGAACGTGCGAAGCACAATTTGAACGCCAAAGGCAATGAACGGTGTAGCGGTATAGCGGGACTTGTGTCCAACCAGATACACCCATCACTCAATCCCCAAAATCTTATGCAATTGCACAGAAAGCTTCCATTTAGGATGTGCCAGACAGTAAAGAATGGATTCGTGGGTATGAGCTTTGATCCAGTGTCCGTCCATCGGCTGCAAGAAAAAATGCTCGAAATCTAAATGGTCTAAATCACCCGGCTGAAGCCCTTTTTGTGGAAACACCAATTTCAACTCTTGGCCTTTCGTCAAAAGGAGCGTGGTATTTGCTTTGGGGCTTACGCAAATCCAATCAATTCCTTTGGGGGCTGGTTTCGTGCCATTGGTCTCAACGGCAATGTAGATATTATTTTGCCGGAAGGCATCGACTAATGGTTGATCCAACTGAAGTAGGGGCTCACCGCCGGTGCAGACTATAAAGGTTTGGCTATCATCCGGCCAAAGTGCTTTTATTTGGGTGATAAGTTGGGATGCGGAGTAAGTTCCCCCATTTTGACCATCCGTGCCGGTGAAGTCGGTATCACAAAATCGGCAAATAGCTTTTTTACGGTCTTCTTCTCGCCCGGACCAAAGATTGCACCCCGAAAAGCGGACAAAAACCGCCGGACGACCGGCATGGAAGCCTTCGCCTTGAAGCGTGTAGAATATTTCTTTGATTTTGTAGGTGGCCATACTTGCCTAGACTTGCCGCTCTGCATGATAAGAAGAACGCACTAATGGCCCACTCTCCACCCACTTAAATCCCTTCTTCAGACCCACTTCTTTGTATTCTGCAAAGACATCGGGGTGGACAAATTCAGCCACGGCCACATGCATCTTCGTAGGTTGCAAGTACTGCCCAATCGTTAAAATATCGCAATCATTTTGACGTAAGTCGTCCATCAGGGCAAAAACATCTTCCTTGGTCTCTCCTAAACCGACCATGATGCCGCTTTTAGTTCTGCGTCCGAGTGCTTTGGTGCGTTTGATTTGCTCCAAACTACGCTCGTATTTCGCTTGTGGGCGGATGAGTCTGGACAATCTTTGGACGGTTTCCATATTGTGGGAGACGATTTCTTGGTTGCCTTCGACCATTCTGGCCAAGGCATCCCATTGGGCTTTTACGTCGGGGATGAGTGTCTCGATGGTCGTTTTTGGCGAAAGCTCTTTGACGGCTTTGACGGTTTGGTACCATATTTCGGCACCTTTGTCTTTTAGTTCATCCCGGTTGACGGACGTGATGACGGCGTGTTTGACCTTCATGATTTGGATGGCTTGCGCAATGCGTTGGGGCTCTTCGGTATCGTATTCGGGGGGACGACCGGTTTTAACGGCACAAAACGAGCAAGAACGGGTGCAGACATTGCCCAAAATCATGAAAGTCGCAGTGCCGGCTCCCCAGCATTCACCGATATTGGGGCAAGATCCGCTTTCGCAAATAGTATGTAGCTTAAAGTCTTGGACTACATCCCGCACTTTTTTGTAGTCGCTTCCGATGGGGAGTTTGACTTTTAGCCAGGATGGCTTTCTTTGTGATTTTGCTTGTTTCATTTTCTTTTTGCTTGTTTTTAGCGTGTTTTTTTCACGTGCGTGCGTCTTGTCGGAGATTGCCAAAATCTGATGTGATGGGTATGGGGGGGCACTTTGTTTGGGGCTTATGATGTTATGGGGCGAACACAAGGTTCGCCCCTACGGGGAATTGGTGCGCAATTAACTCCGCTTACCCAACTGAAAATTGATGTAAAGGTTTAGGAAAAAG
>JALVCY010000288.1 GCA_027009605.1 Saprospiraceae bacterium | reverse complement strand
CCCGCCAGCGGGGGACATGCGGGACATACATACACGACTTGCATACACGACAGGCATAGTTTAGTTATGAATTTGCTTTGACTAAATTTATAACTAAATGAATTTCAGTGGTTTATGATGTGTAATGGTTTTGCAGTCACTCTTAGTGTTAACTTAGTGTCTCCTAAAGTGGGGAGGCCTAACCACTAAGTTCACGGAGTTGTCACTAAGAAGTCACTAAGATGTTGATTGTCAATGAGTTACAATTTGTTCATCTCTTAATGCAGTGTGGAGTTAGTCCTACGGAGCTATATCGCAACTGTTTTTTTGACAAAGATGCCGGCTCGCTGCGGCTTTTAGGGACGGGCATCCCGGTTTTTTTTCTGTTTTCAGCCGGTAGGGCGATAGCTTTGTATAATTTACTCATTCATAATTTTCCTGAGATGAATTTGTAGTCATTCTTAGTGTCAACTTAGTGTCTCCTAAAGTGACCTTAGGGGTAAGGAAAAGGGGAAGGCCTAACCACTAAGTTCACTAAGAAGTCACTAAGAACTCACTAAGATATTGATTGTCAATGAGTTACAATTTGTTTGTCTCTTAATGCAGTGTGGAGTTGCTCCTATGGAGCTATATCGCAACTGTTGGGTTATATCTCAATAACCACGGGCTTTTTTAATTGCCGAAACTTGAATAAATGTTAAACTATGTTAATTTTTTCCGAAAGGAAGGAGAATGTTTTAATTTTACGAAAGTTAAATGCTCTGTACGAATTCTTGGGTCTGTAAAAGTGGCGATAACTTCCCAAAAGTTTTAAACTTTTGGAACGTTCTGTATCGTTGTTCAAGCGTTCAACTGAATCCCATAACTAGTTGATTATCAGTGCTTTCTATTGAGTAGTTGAACGACAAGTCTGCTCCGAAAAGTCCACGCTGCCGGAAATTAAAGCGATGAACAAAATCTCCAAGCAGAATAAAATTTGGTGGTTTTATATCAGAATACATTTAGGAGGAGACTCCAACTTAAACATAGTAACATGAAGCTAATATATACACTCAGTTTTCTTTTTTTGACCCTTGCTCTTCAAGCGCAAGCAGATAGATTAAAAACGCTTTCGGCTAATAGTAGTGGGTATAAAGTGCTCGGGAAAAGTGCACACCTTTTGTACTTTACCGATGAAAATGACGATAGTGACCATCCTGAAATATGGGTGACAGACGGGACTAAGGCCGGCACTAAACAATTGGATTTTCCTAATGAGTATATTCAGGGGGCTTGCTTGCACAACGATACTTTGTATGTGCTATCTTACATCTATGATGTCGAGTCTCACCTTTATCGAGTGACGGAAGAGCAGATTGAAAAGTTGGCCACTTCCACGAAATATTATGGGGATTATGTGCATTATATCGGCGGCAAGTTGTTTGTGGTGGGGGATAAGGAGAATTATATTATTGACCCGAATACAAAAGATGTGACCGTTATTAAGGAGGATACAGAAAACTATTTTTTCTGGAATAATGACCTGTATTATAGTAGTACGATTACTTTAAAGCGTTATGATGAGACCAGTAAAACATCTGAAATTCTAAAATTTATTCATGGAATCCGTCGCATCTTTAAGATTTCTGAGCAGCTTTTTGGAATCGTTACGCCAACACAGTTCTGGGTATCGGATGGTACAAAAAACAACACCCTGTTAATCAAGGAATTTAATGCCATCGATGATTTGTCTGATCCTTCTGAATTTCCATTATTGAACACCGGTGAAGGGATTGTTTTTCGAGCCAAGGAGGTGGATACTTTTGCTTTGTGGATAAGTGACGGGACGCAAGACGGGACAAAGAAGATTGCAAATTCAGAGAACGTTCACAAGCATTTCTTTAAAATTAATCATCAGGCTTATTTTCGCTCTTTGTCCAAGATTTGGAAGTTAAATGTAAATGAAAAGAGCCTAAGTGTAGTGGATTCTTTGCCCGGTTCTTATGAACATATTAGCCTTGAGTATCGCACAGATCAGGGATTGCTTATAGCGGCCAATCGAGATTCTAAAGCTCAGTATCTATTTTATAACGGCACTTGGAAGGAAGTTTCTACGTTAGAAAAAAATCTGGTGTGGCCTATTGTCCGAAGTAGTTGGAAGGCTCCGATGCCTATCTTGGAGACTTCAAAGCATCTTTATATCCCGATGTTTGACATTGACTATGGGCTGGAATTGCATCGGTTAAATTTGATGACCGGTGAAGCAGAAATCGTGGTAGATGCCGCTCCGTTTGCCCAACACTCTAAGAATTATGTCTTGGGTAGCTTGGGTGACCAAGTGCTTTTTGTCGGGGACATCAAGGAGTACCCGGCTTTGTTTGCGGTGGATGATAACCATCCCGTTGCCGGTCTGCCGGATTTGACACCAAATTATGATTGGCTCGAAGTCGTGTATCCACAAAGGAGTTCGGATGTATCCTATGCAAGAAGTATGACTGTTTTAGGAGATGGTAGCTGTGTTTTTCCCTGTATGTCAAGATATGGCCGGGTCTTTCTATCCAACAATCCGGTAAGTATTGGAGATATCTACTATAATCATAAGTATTATCATGGTAGAACGCCCCTAGTGAAATTGAATCCGGATGGTACTTACGCTTGGCATCAGTGGTTGCCACATTCCTTTTGGGATGGACGAATTCCTACGGTCACTTCAGATCGAGATGATAATATTATTGCGGCGGCACCCATCAAGATAGATTCTTTGCTTTTGGATAGTGTCTATACCTTCAAGTCTTTGGGGGATTATGTTCTCGCCAAGTTTTCCACTGATGGGGAGCTATTGTGGCACAGATACATGACAGTAAATAGGTCTGTTGATAAGATCATAACGGATGCTCAAGGCAATATCTATATGTCCGGAGTGTTCAAGGGCTTTGATGCTACTTTCGGGCAGACTCACTTGGAATCATCGATTAGTCCATCAGGATTTGTAGCAAAATATAACGCTAGCGGGGCTTTGATTTGGGCTAAAGCGCTTCCACCGGATTTGTACTGGAAATCTTTTGATAATTGCTATGATTTGGCCATAGATACCGGCGGCCGGTTGTATGTAATTGAAAATTCGGTGGGCTATAACTGGTGGTCTTCTTGTAAGTTTAGTGATTTTTATTATCGAGTTCAATGTTTGGATAGTCGTACAGGAGCGTCCGTTTGGAAAAAAGAAATAAAAGGGGATGATTTCGGGTTTGGTACGGCGATTGGGGTTTCTCCTTTTGGAGAGTTGTATGTGGCAGGGCGTTATAGAAATGAAATTAAAGTGGATAATATCTCTTTTAGTACCCACTCTTGCGAGAAAAATGCGGCTTATATCTTAAAATTTAACCGGCAAGGGGAAGTCATCATGGCGGTTAATCATGAAGATTTGGACGATGTCTATATTCATCAAATTAAGTTTGATCAGGCAGGAAATTATTATATCTCCGGTATTCAAAAAGCCAAAAGTGAGACACCAAAATTGGGCTTCACAAATATTAGAAAGAAAAAAGAAGTCTTTCTGAAAAAATTCAATTCCTTTGGCCAACTACTCAATGAACATATTTTG
>JALVCY010000287.1 GCA_027009605.1 Saprospiraceae bacterium | reverse complement strand
CTCCGATGATAACGACGAATCTATCATCCGCAATCGAATCAAAGTCTTTAACGAACAGACCGCCCCCATCTTTGACCATTATCAAAAATTTGGCAAATCTCAAAAAATAAATGGAATCGGCTCCATTGAAGAAATCTTCCAGCGTTTGGCCGATGCAATTACTGAGATGATGGCCTAAAACGGAAGATTCCGGGTTAATGGGTTACAAAAAAAACTCAGCGTGTTTTTTTCTCAATCTTCAATAACCACGGACTTTTACGCATACCGAAATTAAAATACATCCATTTACAGCTTGTTGCATAGATAAAAAAATTCTATCAACAAGCTCTCCGCATCCAATCCCCAAATCTACAATCCATGGCAGGTCAAAACTTTGTTGACTACGTAAAAGTCTTTTTTGAATCCGGGCGCGGTGGCGCCGGCAGTGTCCACTTTCGCCGGGAAAAGTACGTCCCGAATGGGGGGCCGGACGGGGGCGATGGCGGCCAAGGCGGCTCCATCATTCTTCGGGGCAATGCCCAACTTTGGACCTTGCTCTCCCTAAAATGGACTAAGCACGTTAAAGCGGAGAGCGGAGGCAATGGCGGCGGAAATAATCGACACGGTACAGATGGGAAAGACGTCATTATAGACGTCCCGTTAGGCACCGTAGCCAAAGATTTTGAAACCGGCGAAGTGCTTTTTGAAATCATCGAAGACCAAGAAACCCAAGTCCTTTTTAAGGGAGGGCGCGGCGGCAAAGGCAATTCCTTCTTCAAATCGGCAACCAACCAAGTCCCCCGCTATGCCCAACCCGGCGAAGACAACGAAGAAGGTTGGATTATCTTAGAATTAAAAGTCTTGGCGGATGTGGGCTTAGTGGGCTTTCCCAATGCCGGCAAATCCACTCTTCTCTCGGTACTTTCGGCTGCCAAACCCAAGATTGCCAATTATCCTTTCACGACTTTGACCCCGAATTTGGGCATGGTCAGCTACCGGGACAATCGTTCCTTCATCATTGCGGACATTCCGGGTATCATAGAAAAGGCCCATGAAGGCAAAGGATTGGGGGCCCGGTTTTTAAAGCATATTGAGCGCAATGCCGTCCTGCTATTCATGATTCCCGCCGATTCCGAAAACATCAAAAAAGACTACCAAATCCTGTTAAACGAGCTAAAAATGTTCAACCCCGAGCTCATGGACAAACCCAAATTATTGGCCATCACCAAGACAGATTTGATTGATGACGAATTGGAGAAAATGCTTCAAGAAGAATTACCCGAAGGCATTGACACTATTTTCATCTCATCCATCGCCCACAAAGGCTTGGAAGCGCTCAAAGACCGGCTTTGGGTGGCGATAAATGAAGGTTGAAGTAAAGGTAAAAGATTAAGGGTCAAGGGTTAAAGGCACACAGCCGGGGCGAACGAAAGAAAAAAATAGAATATAAAGCTCTCAACCACGAAGTCCGAATCCACGATAGTAATCGGGACGAGTTCTCAACAAGAGAGCCGAAGGCGAACGTCTCAACCTAAATTAACGGTGTAACGGTATAGCGGTGTAACGGTTTAACGGCTAGGCAGCTAAAAAATCTTACAACTATTTGAAATACAGAATCCAAAATATCAAATAATGAAATAAAATCCAGATAAATACCCATATCATCTCAACCTGCGAAGCTCTCAACCACGAAGTCCGAATCCACGATAGTAATCGGGACGAGTTCTCAACAAGAGAGCCGAAGGCGAACATCTCAACTTTCCTCCCCCTAACTAAAAGTAGATTTTTCAATAGAATTAGACTCAATATAAATATGCTTAAACTTCTCATCCGTATCCACAATTCGCTTTTTGATTTCGGCGATAACCGGCTCCACTTGTGCGATGGTCAAATTGTCTTTAAAATTAACTTCAGCACCCAACATTACCTCGTCCGGCCCTAGATGCATCGTCCGGATATTCCCATAGTACTCCAACTCCGGATAGTCATCCAAGATTTCTCGAATCATCAATAAATCTGCATCCGTTACCGTCTCTCCGATGAGCAAGTGTCTCGTCTCCTTCGCCATAAAATAAGCCACATAACTCAATAACACACCAATCGCCACAGAAGAAATAGCGTCATATATCGCATTATCCAAAAAATAGGTCAAGGTCACTCCGATTAAAGCAATAAATAAACCGATGACTGCGGCTCCATTTTCGATAATGACCGCCAAAGTAGCCGCATCTTTGCTATCTTCCAAGGACGATTTGAATCCTTTGGGATAAACTTTGCGGAATTCTTTCCATGCCAACCACAAACTCCCTCCTTCAAAAAGCATCGCACCGAATAAGACGCCATAATTCCACATTATATTGGTGTGATCCGGAGCTTCTTTGGGGTGGATGATATGCTTGATACCTTCATACATCGCCATGCCCCCACCCAAGGAGAAAATAAAAATAGCCACTATAAAACTCCAAAAATACACCTCCTTACCATGCCCAAAAGGATGTAGATGATCCGGGCCTTTTTTGCTCCTTTTGATGCCTAGAAGCAACAGCAATCCATTCGTCGTATCTATCACAGAGTGAATACCTTCCGACAACATGGCGGCGCTACCCGTAAAAAAAGAAGCTATGAATTTTAAGATTGCGATACCTAAATTCGCAGCGATAGAAGCAAATATTGCCAGTTTAGAACCTGATGCAGCCATTGATTGAGTTTAAATTTGGGCAAAGATACAAGAATTAGGAGTACTTTGCGAAAGCAAAAAACGAAAAACCCATTTCATACATGCGAATCAGTCCTTATCCTTCAATAAGTTCAAATAATGCTTCCGGAATTTTTGGACTTTAGGAGCAATAATGGCTCTACAGTAGCCCTGAGTAGGATTATTATTATAGTAATTTTGATGGTAATCTTCTGCCGGATAATAATTAGACAAAGGCTCAATAGCCGTTACTATAGGTTTATCAAAAATCTGCTTGTCTTCAAATTCTTGCTTTATCCTTTGAGCCACTTCTTCTTGCTCCTTGCTATGATAGAAAATCACTGAGCGATACTGCGTCCCCACATCATTGCCCTGCCGATTCAACGTCGTAGGGTCATGAACGACAAAAAGTACTCTCACCAAATCCGCATAAGTAATCACCGCCGGGTCAAAATTGATCCGAATCACTTCCGCATGCCCGGTCAACCCCGAACAAACCTCCTTATAAGTTGGATTTTTGATTTTCCCCCCGGCATATCCGGCTTCTACGCTTTCCACTCCTTTCAAATCCCTAAATATCGCATCCACACACCAAAAACATCCGGCGCCAAAGGTTGCTTCTTCCATTTTTTCTGTCATTTTTTTGGGTTTCTCTTGCCCGTTTGCAAGAACGGCAAAGCTAAGTAAAAAAAAGATGCCAATAATTCTTTTCATGCTTGTATTTTTACGATTTCTGTTGGGGTCTAAGTTTTAGCTTACGCCAAAAATTCAATTCATGCCAACCAAACGTTTTTTTATTCTTTTTAGCATGGATGCACAGACCAAATGAAGCAATTGCTAACCAGCCGACGCAAGTACCTGTAATTTCGTCCCACAAGGAAGGGAGC
>JALVCY010000286.1 GCA_027009605.1 Saprospiraceae bacterium | reverse complement strand
GGCATCTTTTAAAAACGTTGTGGCTGAAGCCGCTCTGGCGCCGGAGCGGCAATAGACGATGATGGGCTTTTTCTTTAATTTTATTTTTTTGATTTGCTTGGGGATTTGCGCAAGCGGAATATTGAGGGCGCCGTGGATGTGACCATCCTTGAATTCTTGCCTGGTACGAACGTCAATTAAAACCGCTCCACGCTTCAATACTTCCTCTAAGCCGGAATCACTCCGGTTGAATAATTTACTGAAAAAACCCATGTTTTCTTTTTTGTTTGGTTACTTAGAATTTTGCGGTAATCCCACCCAATACATTTAAGCCATAGACCTTGTAGCCATTCCAACGCTCGCGCTTGTTGTTGAGTAGGTTATTGATATCCAAGAAGATGCCAATTTGGTCGGTGATGCCGTATTCCGCCCCAAAACTTAAGTCGAGTAGGGCGCCTAAATTGTCAACAGTCCGGTCATCCAATTTTTTGTAGGGTGCTCCATTGGCGATGTACAATTCCCCTTTGACCTTGATTTTTTGGTCGGGCATGCGGTAAATGGCAGAGATATTGGACTCTAAAGCGGGTAGATGCCAAGCTTTTTCTTCGTTTTTGGGCTTGTAAACCGATTGGCTCAAAGTCGCCAGCAAATCAAAGCCTTGGAACAAAGAAAACTTAGTAGAACCTTCAATGTAAAAAATATTGACCGTATCGTACAAGACGGTAAAACGCTTGTAATCGTTGATGGTGTCATTCAGGAATAATGCTAAGTCTTTGGCGTCTTTATAACCCAATTGTGCGGAGTATTCTGCGCCCCTGAAGCTTCCGCGAATACCTCCATAGTATTTGGTGTAATTGGTATTGCGAAGTGTCGGATGAGACGTGATGAATGGATTGTACCGGGAAAGTGATTTGAAGGTGTTTTTTTGGAGATTTCCTGTCCATCCGGCAAAGGCGGTCAGGCTACTGCCGATGACATTGACGGAAAGCTCTAAATCGGGGAAAACACTGAATTCATCCTTGAACGAAACAATATTGGCGCCGGCCTTGACAGAAAAAGACTCCCCATGATAAGTGAAAGAAGGCAAGAAGTAAATATTATTTAAATTTTGAGTTTCCGGATCTTTGAATACAGTAAAATCCGTATGCACATCCAATTTTAAGGGATGCTTGCCTGCAATCCATTTAGTCCCGCCCAAGCCCAAGTCAAAACCTTGCTCTTTGGTGGCATAATTGTCTTTGTAGAAGTAAACATCTCCGGTGACTCGATAGTCAATGTCTCCGGTGATTCTTTCTTCGTTGGCTATGCCTAATTTGATGCCTACATTGGTGAAAACCTGCTTAACGACGTCTTCCACAAAGGAAGTGTCTTCATGATTGTAGCCATAAAAATGCACTTTGTCCCGGGCATAATCTAATCCTGCAGCAAAGCCAATATTTGATTCGGTGCTATACTTGCCGTCAATTCCTACAAAGGTTTTGGCAAATTTTTGGTTTTCCAGGTTTTTAAAATTAGCGGAGTGATGTCGGGCGTGAAAATTCACCCGGAGTGGTTCCCCTCCGAAATAATATCCCAATTCGGCATAAGGCGAAGCCGGAATTCCATACCCCAGCTTGGCATATCCATTAAAGGCTTCCGGCAATTTATCCCGTTTCATGCCCAAAGGCCGAATCTTAGGCGCCGGTTGCTGAATTTCTAAGTTTTTGGTGGGCAGGGTATAGGTTAATTGATGAGTACTGCGGTCTTCTTTGGGGAGAGAACCGGCAGTAGTTTGTTTTTTAGTGTCCAAAAGCGTAGCTTCAAATCGCTTCAAAACTTCTACGTTTTCAGCAGGAAGGTCGGTTTGCGCTTTTCCTGCAAAGGGAAGCAGAAAGAAAGCCAAAATGAAAAGAAAGGAGATTTTATATTGCATGGTCATTAGTTTATGCTGATGAATGTGATGAAAAAAGTGAAGGAATTTGAATTAATTGGGTGCGCCGTCTAATTCAAGCGACTCGCCATCTCCACTTTTAATCAACCGGTTGGCAGCGGCATCTTTGGTTTTGACAATTTTAAGTTTTTGTTTTGCTTCTTTGAGCAGGTCGGCATCATCTTTAAAATTTTCGATGACGGCTTCCAAGGCGGCTTGGGCGTTGGTATAGTTACCTTGTTCCGTAAGGATGTCGGCATACAAAATCAAAGATTTGGCAATCCAATAATCATAGCCTTGGCTCTCGGTGGTAGCTTTTTCACATATAGCCGAAGCGATGTCCAATTCTCGTCTGATGTAATAAATATAGGCTATCAAATACCGGGCTTCTGCCGTTTCTTCGGTATCACTCAAGCGAGTAACCTTGTTGAAGGCGGCAATGGCGGTATCATAGTCCTTATTATCAAAGGCCAATTTACCTTCATAAAAATAAGCAATCGCTTTTTGTGCATCCGTCGCATTGGGGTTGGAAGCGATTTTGGCGGCAAAAGTTTTGACGGCGGCTTCATCGTGTATTCTATAAGCGGATTGGAGAGCGCCTTGCTGGGCATCCAATTTTTTCTCCGGGGTATTAGCTGCAATCTCCCATTTTTTGTACAACCTGTAGGCTCTGGGGAAGTCTTGATTGATGTTATAGGCGATGGCGGCGGCTTTTTCGACGGCTTTTAGGTAATAGTTGCTATTGCCCTTATCGACGATGGCTTCAAAGTCTTTTAGGGCGTTGTTGTATTGTTTGAGTTGGCCGTAGGATTCGGCACGGTGATAGTGTGCTTTCAGGGCGTTGGCACCGTTGGGGAACTTGTCCAAGTATTTGGTGTAGGCTTTGATTGCTTTCGCATAATTTCCGTTTTCGTATTGACTTTCGGCAGCGGAAAGGGATAGCTGTTCCTTTTCAGAATCTGTGACCTTATATCCCGGAATGGTTTCCAAGAAGGCGGCATACTTTTCAGGTTGCCCCAATTCAGAGACATAAATCTCTTTTAAGGCGGCGAGCGCACTTTTGGACTCGCTGGCTTCCGGATTATTAGCAAAAACCTGCTTGTAATAATCAGCCGCTACGTCATATTGGTCATTATTGTAGGCAATGAGCCCAAGTCTGAGTAGAGCTTGGTTGATTAAGTTAGATTTCCCTTTGTAGTCTCTAATTAACTTTTTTAGTGGGGTTTTGGCTTGATTATTTTTGTCAATTTCCATGTAGGTGACCCCGGTTTGGAAAAGGGCATCGTCTGCATACGGCGAATTCGGATAAGATTTGGCCAAATTCTCAAGAGATAGGATTTTTTCTACGGTTTTTCCGCGCAAGCCTTGAACCATCGCTTTTTGATACAAAGCATAGACAAAGTCGGGGTATCTGTTGCGTACAGCTTCGTCGTAGAGTTTTACGGACTTACTGTATTTGTTCTTTTTGAAGTAGCAGTCTCCTTCTCTGACGATGGCGTCTCCCAACATCTTGGTTTTGATAAATTTGTTGTCGATTAAGGCCGATTGCCTGCGAATTTCGGCACTGGTGGCTTGAAAATACTTCAAGGCTTTGTTGTAGTCTTTGAGTTTTAGGTAGTTGTAGCCTTGGGTGTAATTACCGGCATAGATAGAAGACTCCGGCGGCAAATCCCTTAGA
>JALVCY010000285.1 GCA_027009605.1 Saprospiraceae bacterium | reverse complement strand
CTAGCGCAGCGATTCAACTAACGAAAAAGCCAAAGTCCCCCTTCACCCTTCCTGCAAAAAAGCCTTCTCCAAACCAATACCCCGTGACCCCTTAACAAAAAAGGCCGTGTTTTCTATCTTATTTTGCGCAAGCCAATCAATCAATTCAGCCGTTCGCTCAAAATGAAGCCCTACACCCCCCTTATCCGCTTCCGCAAAATGAGTTCCTACCAACAATATTTTTGAAAAATTCATGGCTTTCACCTTTTCCAATATCTCTTGGTGCAACTCTGCCGAGAAGGCGCCCAATTCCAGCATATCACCTAAGACGGCAATACGTTTTGACTGTTTATATTTCATCTTCGCAAAGGCATCCAAGGCCGCTTTCATGCTCGTAGGATTGGCATTGTAGGCATCCAAGTATATGAAATTACTGCCCAGTGGATAGGTTTGTGACCGCATATTTTGGGGGACATACGACTCTATGGCATATTTTATGGCCATAAACGAAAGCTTAAAATATCGCCCGATAGCCACAGCCGTTTTGATGTTTTCAAAATTATGCCGGCCACTTATTTTTGAAAAAATCCGATACCCCCAACCGGGCTCTTCTACCCAAGCAACTACATTTTCGGTACCGGCGATTTCGTTGACAATAATTTTCCCGTCAGGATGGTCAGGCCGGCCACTGCCGTAGGCAATTCTTAGCTTTACTTTCCGGGTCATTTCCTCCAAGTGGGGCTCATCGGCATTATAAAAAGCAACGCCATTATTTTGCGCCAAAAAATCATACAATTCTCCCTTGCCTCGTATGACCCCTTCCAGCCCACCGAAGCCTTCTAAATGTGCCTGCCCGATGTTGGTAATCAACCCATACGTGGGTTGCGCAATCTCACACAAGCGGGCAATCTCTTTAGGATGACTGGCGCCCATTTCAATCACGGCAAATTCGGTATCTCTAGGCATAGCCAACAAAGTCAATGGGACTCCGATATGGTTATTCAAATTTCCTTTAGTAGCGTGCACCAAATATTTTTGCGAAAGCACATCCCGCACCAATTCCTTGGTCGTTGTTTTTCCATTAGAACCACTAATCGCCAACACCGGAATATCCAACTGTTTTCGGTGATACTGCGCCAATAACTGCAAGACTGTCAACACGTTATCGACCAAAACATAGTTTTTGCTCAGCTTCATCTTAGGGTCATCGATGACGACATACCTAGCCCCTTTTTCGAGTGCTTGCTGCGCATACCGGTTGCCGTCAAAATGCGCCCCTTTCAGGGCAAAAAACAGACTATTTTGGGGTACATTCCGGCTATCCGTCGTCACGCCACTGGAGGAGAGATAGTAATTGTATAACTTCTTAATTAAATCGACCATTCAACGGTGGTTTTGATTGTTGTCCGGCAAAGATAAGAAAAGTATTCGGAGCACACATACGCCTATTCAGATTAGGCTCTAATCCGGTAGCCGACTTGCAGCTTGCGCAAATTTCTCTCATTTTTGCCAAGCTGTAGGCCGTGCGGTCAAAAAAAAACAGATTTATGAAAATAGCACTTGCCCAACTCAATTTCCACATCGGTAATTTTGATGGAAATTTTAAGAAAATGAAATCTGCCGTTGCGAAAGCAAAGAAGAAAGGAGCAGATATTATTTGTTTTCCCGAATTAGCGGTGACCGGCTACCCACCTAGGGATTTTTTAGAATTTGATGACTTCATCGAATTATCCAATCAAACCATTGCGAAATTAACGCAATTGGCGGACGGAATTGCCATTGTGGTAGGTGCTCCGACTAAAAATCCGGTAGTTGAAGGCAAGGATTTATTTAATTCGGCTTATTTCCTTGCGGACAAAAAAATCCTGCACATCACACATAAGGCCTTGCTCCCGACCTATGATATATTTGATGAATACCGGTATTTTGAGCCGGGCTCCAGTTTCGGAACGGTCACCTACAAAGGCAAAAAAATAGCCTTGAGTGTATGCGAAGACATTTGGAATGTGGGCAACGAAAATCCATTATACACCATCTGCCCCTTGGACGAAGCCGCCAAAGAACAGCCTGATTTTATCATTAATATTTCGGCTTCTCCTTTTTCTTTTAGTCACCCCGATGACCGCTTGGATATTATTAGGGAAAACACCCGCCGCTACAAAATCCCACTCTTTTATGTCAACCATATCGGTGCTCAGACGGAAATCATCTTTGCCGGTGGCTCGATTGTAGCCAATCAAGATGGCGATATATTTGATGAAATGCCCTTCTTCAAAGAGCAAATCAAAGTCTATGACCTAGACGAAGTAAAAGCTTCCAAAGCCAATAAAGTCCGAAAAAAAGAAAAAATCGAGATGATTTACCAAGCCTTGGTGCTTGGCCTAAAAGATTACTTTGGGAAACTTGGATTTAGCAAGGCCATCTTAGGTCTTTCCGGTGGCATTGACTCTGCCGTTGTGGCCGTTTTGGCAGCAGATGCCTTGGGTGCGGACAATGTCCGGTGTATCTTACTACCGTCTCAGTTTTCATCTGACCATTCGGTAAATGACGCCAGAGTCCTTGCGGAAAATTTAGGCGCACAGTATGACATCATCCCGATTGAGTCCATTTATGGTGCGTTTATGGAAGAATTAGACATTCATTTTCGCGGCTTGCCCTTTGGCTTAGCAGAAGAAAACTTGCAAGCTAGGATTCGCGGCACCCTTCTCATGGCTTTTTCCAACAAATTTGGTAATATCTTACTCAATACGTCAAATAAGAGTGAAGCCGCCGTCGGATATGGCACCCTATATGGGGATATGAATGGCGGACTCTCCGTAATTGGTGATTTGTACAAAACGGAAGTCTTTGATTTGGCCAACTACATCAACCGGGAAGAAGAAAGAATACCTTCCAATATCCTAACCAAACCGCCTTCCGCCGAATTGCGCCCCGATCAGAAAGATAGCGATAGCTTACCCGACTATGGCATCTTGGACACCATTCTTTTTGAGTACATCGAAAACAGGAAAAGCCCCAAAGCCATCGAAGCTATGGGCTTTGACCCCAAACTCATTGCCAGAATTCTCAGAATGGTGAATATTAATGAATTCAAACGATACCAAATGCCTCCGGTTCTCCGGGTGTCAGACAAGGCCTTTGGAATTGGACGCAGAATGCCTATTGTTGGAAAGTATTTAACCGGTTCTTAATGGGTGAAGTGGGTTGCCTTCGGCGTTCAATGTCCTTCGGACGTTCAAGGAGTAAGATTTCTTTCCTGCCTTAACCTTTGACCCTTAACCCTTAACCTTTCACCTTTACTTTCTGCCTACCCGTTAAGTTTAAGTAGCTAGATCTCTTTCTGCCTTCCCGTCATACCGTCACACCGTTACACCGCTATACCGTTACACCGTTAGTTGCCTTCGGACGTTCAAGGAGTAGGAGTTCTTTCCTGCCTTCCCGTTATACCGTTACACCGTCACACCGTTATACCGTTATTTGCCTTCGGCGTTCAAGGAGTAGGAGTTCTTTCCTGCCTTCCCGTTATACCGTTACACCGCTATACCGTTACACCGTTAATCTCGTCACCCACCAAAATGAACAACTTCCCCATCCACTTCAACATCTGCTTTGGCGTCCCCAACCGGTACCACATTCGCTTGCCGGACATGAAGGTCTTTGCCCTGCAAAACAGAATCATCAGACAAGTGTGCCTCCAACCGGTTGGCATGCCCGGTCAAATCCAATAACGCATCCCCGCCCAATGAAATCTCCAATTGCTTGTATTCCAATCCCATTTTGGCTTCCATGTCTCCTTCCAAACTGACTGCTAAAGCATGTCCCGTAAAATTAGACAGATGAATATCATGCGTCTGATTGGCCGAAAAGCGCTCTAATTTCGGCATCGTAATAAATACTTCCACGTCCTTGTTGATGGCTTCGTCCACGTCAATGTTTAACTCTTGGCCTTCCACTTTTAGATTCACCGGGTCGCCGTCTTTAATCCCCCGAATCTTCACCCTAAAAAATTCTCCTTGCTGAATTTTTAGGGCAACCGGCCCTTTCGCACGAATAGATGTAAAATCTTCTAAATCAAGAACTTGTGTTCCATTTGCCGTAATATATCCCGAAGATTTGGACGGCTGCCCGTGGGGCACTACCCGCTTCACGCCCATATCTGTCATGACCAATTCTTTACCATATAAGTTACCATAAACCCCGGATGCTTCATCCATCGAAACATTCATACTTCTCATATTATCATCTAAAAATATCTTATTCCCAACCGGCACATACAAGGTTAATTTTACTCTTTGCACCCGGAATCGCTCTCCTTTCGGAATAAAATAATTCGTGGGAACCTTTAGTGATGTATCTGACAAAATGGGTTGATACTCAAAGGTTTTGGCGCCTTCTAAAGCATCTTGATCATCACTTCCTCTTGCGGTTTGAATCTGAACCAACTTGTATTGATTATCCACAGCCGGTTTTATATTGAACTGAACTTCGGCCCAATTAAAACGCAAATTTTCATTTTGGAAATTAATTTTTCGGGCATCGTTATTGGCTATCTCGACCCACTCCTTATAGATTTTCAAGGTGGGCGCTTCTTTGGATGAAGGCATCACGACGGTTTGCTCATAATCTGCCACAGCTCCATAACTATCCGTCACCACTGTAGCCGTAAACGACAACCCAAACAAACCTAAAAACCATAAGCCGACTAATCCCCAACGCCATTTAATGCTATGATCCTGCTTAAAAAACACCCGTAAGACCGTCAATATCAAACCCATTATCGGGGCTCCAATAAATAAAAACAAACTGGCCGCCCCCACAGAAAAAGCAAAAGAATTGGTCGGCAAAAAGAATTGAGCTTTTGCGATTCCCAAGCCGGCTGTAACAACCACTCCTATCCATCCCACTACCAATGCCAATATCAATACCGCCCCAAGAACCAACAAAATCGGGCGTGCAATCCTACCCACTCCTATAATAATCGTGGATAATACACCACCAAGAGCCTCTAAAAAATCTTTGCCTTGCTCACTTTGATACCGCCTTCGACTACTTCTTCCACCACTTTTTTTTTTATGAGACCCGAACTTATCATTCAGCTTTTCAGAAATATTTTCTAGCTCATCAACTACGGAGCTGGCAATACTTTCCACATTGATAGGCTCGCCCCGCATCGCCAACCGGTCGGCCGAAGTCTTTGCCACCGGCATCACAATCCACAAAATTACATAAATAGGAACACTGGCAAATCCCAAAAGCGTAAAAGCAATAAACGCTATCCGAACCCAAACCGGATCGCCAACCCCCAGATAAGCCGCCAACCCGGAACAAACCCCTCCAATTACTTTGTCGTCCGGATTCCTAAACAGTCTTTTGCCCGGATTAAAACCGGAGCCGGACTTTTGTTTCTTTTGCTGTGTCCGACTGCTCACAGGCTCATCATCAACCGCCTCAGCCCCAAACATCTCCGGCGTACCCATAATGTCTATAGCGGCCTTCACATCCGGCATCGTGACTATCGTCCGCGGGTGGATATTCTCCTTAAACAACTCAGCCATTCGAGTCTCGATATCCGACAAAATCTCTTCTGCCGCATCAGACTCCTTAAAATGCCTTTCAATCGCATCCAAATATCGGCTCAAATGCTCATAAGCATCCGTATCAATTGTGACGGGGTGTCCACCGAGATTGATGTTTAATATTTGTTTCATTTTCTATGATTTATGGTTTGGTTTTTTAAAATGGTTTGGGGGCTATTAGGCCTGGCCTAGACTTTTCGTGGTGGCGGTCACAGCTTTCGCCAAACCTTCCCAATTCGTGTACAACTCCCTAAGAAATTCTTGTCCTTTTTCCGTAAGCGAATAATACTTGCGGGGGGGGCCCGATTTTGATTCTTTCCACGAATACTCTAATAATTCGGTCTTTTTGAGCCGCGAAAGTAAGGGGTACAAAGTACCTTCCACGACAATCAGGTTTTGAGATTTCAATATGCTGATTATATCCGATGGATAAGCCTCCCCTTCTTGGTGGATGATGGCTAATATACACATCTCCAAAATCCCCCTACGCATCTGTGCTTTCGTATTTTCGAGTTTCATTATTCTTTTTTTATGGCCATTGGCCTTTAATTGCCTTCGGCGTTCGAGCAGAAAAAAATTTTGGCTGCCTACCTTGACCTTCAACCGATGCCACAAAGATAAGAAAGAATATAGTACTATGCAACACAAGGTAGTATCTTTTGCCTATTACTTTGCTGTACATAGCCCATTTATAGATGAGTGCTAGGTTTTACTCGACAGACGAACTTGGAAGACAATCAGAATGGGTTTACATTTGTGATAACGGATAGTTTATATGATGCATCTGACAAAACGTTTGTTACTGGAATGGCCTTACGGCAAAAAAAGACCACGACAAAATACATAACTTATTGATTATCAATATTTTGCAATTTTGCTCATAATAAAATCTCTCCGTTTCCCCCGGCACATTGCGCTCATTTAACGCTGTGCAATTATTGTTTCACTTAAAACGAAAACCATGGAAATCATAAAAATTCTTTTCTTTTTAGCCATTATATATGGTATTGCCGGCTTTGTAAATAAATTCAAAAAGACCGGTTTGTCCTTGCCTAGTTATCCCATTGTCGGGTTAGCCGGTATCGTTGGACTCGTATTATCCGGCTTGATTGTCAAGATAGCCGCCCAGCAAGTAGGCGTCTTGGTCACTCCACGGGGAGTATCCAATAAAGAATTACTCACCGGTTGGCACGTCATAGCTCCTTGGGATCAAGTGTACAAAATGGACAAAACCGTCTGGGTTTACACCTGTGCAGATGCGGCCAACGAAGGCGCCAAAACCAACGCCGACGCCATCTGGGCGCCGACCAAAGATGGGATTAAAATGGGGTTTGACGTCAGTGTATCTTGGCGTATCATCCCCGAAGAAGCCAGCTGGATATATCAAAACGTAACAGACGAAACAGGCAAAAACGGACGATATCACTGGCTCGAAGAAAACGTCATCCGGGCTAAGCTAAAATCAGCCTTGGCCTTAACCGTTTCCAATTACTCCCCCATCGAAGTCTATTCGGTCAAACGTGAAGAAATCCAACAACACGTCTTGAACCGGATGAAGGAAGAAATCAAATCCTACAAACTCAATGTCAACCAAATTGATATTCGAGAAGTCTATTACAACAAAGAGTACGAAAGTGCCATCAATGACAAAAAACTAGCCGAGCAAGAAGCTCTCCGCCTGATTGAAGTCACCAAGCAAAAACAAGAAAAGCTCTTACAAGCAAAAATTGAAAAAGACATTGCCATTCAATTAGCAGAAGGAGAAGCCAAAGCACTCCAAATCAAAGGAGCTTCCATCAATTCCAATCCCAAAATCATCAATCTCGAATGGATTAATAAATGGGACGGCAAACTCCCCACCTATATGCTGGGTAAAGGCAACGGAGTTCTCCTTAATCTTAACCAAAAATAGATTCCGGTCGGGGTACGCAGCCACATAGTAGGGACGCACGGCCGTGCGTCCCTACGTGACCATGCGTCCCTACGTGACCGAGCCTCTACCCCAAAAGCCCCAAAGCCTTCGCCCGGGCCAACGCCGCCTCTGCCCCCAGCTCAATAAGTTCCTTCAATTTATTTTTGTCGAAAGACCGGATGGCGGCTTCTGTGGTACCTCCTTTTGACGAGACCATATCTATCCATTCTTGGCAGCTCCTGTCGGATTGGTCAAACAAAGCCGCAGTCCCTTTAAAGGTTTGAGTAACAAGCAGTTGTGCCGCAGAATCCGAAAATCCCATTTCCTTAGCGGCTTGTTTTAAGGCATTGATAAAGTAAAAGACATAAGCCGGCCCGCTACCGGAAATGGCCGTACCGGCATCTATTTTGGCTTCATCGCTCACAAAGATAGCCTTACCGGTGGTATTCAATAGATTTTGCACCATCACCAATTCGATACGTGTGACCGAATCCGTTGAAGTATAGACTGTCATCCCCTGCCCTATTTGAGCCGGCAGGTTAGGCATGGCACGGATGATCTTGGACACTCCTAATCCCTTCCGGATGGTCTCGACTTTCACTCCGGCCATAATGGATACCACTAATTGCTGCTCATCTACATACGATTTGATTTGGTCAAACAAAGAAGCGGATGCTTGGGGCTTTACAGCCAAAATAATAATATCCGCTTCCGGCACACAAGCCCCGGGATCTGAGAAAACACGCCCTATTTTCGCCTGCTTCAACTCTTCTATTTTGCCCGCAAGGGCTTCCAAAATCATCACTTTCTCCGAATCAGCGGCATGTGAACGAATAAAACTCCTTGCAAACGTAGAACCCATATTCCCCCCTCCAATAATTAGTATTTTCATCTTTTTTGGTTTTTTGGGGTATTATACGGATTATTTGAGAATTGTTGAAAGAAAATGGCACTCACTTTTTTTATTTACATGCCCACAATTAAATAAAAAAAAGTCCTATCTTTGCACCCGCAATGGCTCACCGCCCGATGTTCGGGCTATGTGGGTTAGTTAATCACAACGGAAAAATCCTATTTAACATCTGATTTTTCTAATAAAAAACAGTAAAATGGCTGTAAAAATTAGACTTCAAAGAAAGGGAAGAAAGAAAAAACCCTTTTATCACATCGTAATAGCCGATGCAAGATCCAAAAGAGACGGTCGTATGATCGAAAAAATTGGAAGCTATAATCCTCTTACCGTACCGGCTACCATCCAATTGGACAGAGACCGTGCCTTTGATTGGTTAATGAAAGGAGCTCAACCTACCAACACGGTTAAGGCGATTCTACGTTATAATGGCATCTATTATCGCAAGCATTTGATGCGCGGTGTAGCCAAAGGAGCGATGACCGAAGAAGTAGCCATGGAAAAATACAATGCTTGGGTGGCAGAAAAAGAAGCTGCCATCGCTGCCGAAGTAGCCAAAACCGCTGAAAAAGTAAAAGCTCACCACCGTAAAATCGATGGTAAAGCTCCCGAGAAAAAACAAGTTTCTACTTTTACCGAAAGTGCTGATGCGCCTAAAGCGGAAGGGCCTAAAACGCTGTTAGAATCTATAGAAATAACAGAAATCGACACCAAGTCCGGCGAAATGGTTAAAACTACAGACGAAGTAGTAGAAGAAACCAAAGAAGAAGTCGTGGCAGCCGCTCCGGCTCCCGTAGTGGAAGAGACTAAAGAAGAAGTAGTGGTAGAAGCTGCTCCTGTGGTTGAAGAAGTTAAAGAAGAAGTAGTGGTAGAAGCTGCTCCTGTGGTCGAAGAAGTTAAAGAAGAAGTAGTGGTAGAAGCTGCTCCTGTGGTCGAAGAAGTTAAAGAAGAAGTAGTGGTAGAAGCTGCAGCTCCTGTGGTTGAAGAAGTCAAGGAAGAAGCTCCGGCTAAGCCAAAGAAAGCCCCTAAAGCTGATGATTTGAAAATTATCGAAGGTATCGGCCCAAAGATTGCCGAGCTTTTAGCTTCAAACGGGGTAGATACTTGGAAAAAATTAGCAGAAGCTCAGCCCGATGCTCTAAAGGAAATTTTGGCGAAAGGCGGCTCTCGTTATACGATGCACAACCCCACTACTTGGCCTAAGCAAGCTCAACTTTGCGTGGACGAAAAATGGGACGAACTAAAAGAACTTCAAGATCGCCTAGATGGGGGTGTTGAGAAAGATGCTTAATTGTTTTTGACAACAAAATCGACTCTTGCTCGTTTTTGTTATAAGACCGGATATTAAAACCTGGAATAGGCCTAAAAACCTATTCCAGGTTTCTTATATTAACGCAACGATTTCGATAGATGGGTATATCCTCTAATTTGAAAAAGTTACAATAACAACACTAAACCCTAGACCTAACCTATTAGGCCTAATCAAACACCCAAATTATGGAAAAACTCGATAAAAAATACATCGACCAATTAGATGCGCTCCAAAATGAAATGATGGAGATGGAAGCATACAATCAATTTTTGGACACAGAAGAGGAAGAACATTATAACGAATTGCAAGAAATTATGGGGCCCAAAATTTCTGCCCTTTATCACCAAGTCGCTAACGAAAGACCCTTGCAATTATTAGAATTTGAACGGGCTTTACTCAAAGATGAGCTCGAGGGCATGTTCTTACCTAGAATGCTCGGCTACACTGTTATGCGCGGAGTCATCAACAAAAACACCTACAAATACATCCTTTCGCAAGAGCATTTTAAGGAGGTATTAGTGAATATCTGTAACTCCCCCAACTTTGAGTACTTACGGTCTCGTATCGGACAAACCATCCAATTGGGATTTGGACTCAGCAGTGATATTTGGGTCACCAATCTCATCAATCTCATCGCCAATAGAAAAGTCAACTCTTACCTTAAAGCCCAAAAAGATACGAAGTACCGCTTTTTGGAAGATAGGAAACAACTCTATAACCGCTATACACGCCAGTTTAGAAATGACAACTATTTTACCGTTGTCTTTCCGCAAACCATGCCGGAATTAAGCGTCTATTTTCCGGAGCTAAAAAACTTTTTAATCCAAAGAACCCGACTCGGCGTCAGAGATGCCAGCTTAACCAGCAAATTGGTCGATTTCTTAACGGACAAAGCCTATTTTGGGAGCAAGGAACAATTTTCTCTCTTGGCCATCACCGTCAATTTTGTGGCTCTCGATGGTAAGGAAAAAGAAAGAATCGCAACCTTATTTAATGAACTTAGAGTCGAATTGGACGACTTTGACGAACAATACCTAAAGCATTTAATTGAGTTTTACAACCTAAATCTACCACTCAATGAAGATGCGGACAGACAAGTCCTTTCTTTATTAAAGCCACAAGGAGAACAGGACGATTTGGTCAAATTCTACTCGCTTGCGCAAACCATCCATGACAAAGGATTTACCCATCCCGATGTCATCGAAGCCGTCAAATTATTCTATATCAACCACGACGGTACATCCTTGGTCAACAAAGCCGTGCGGAATATCATCTTGGGCTATGCCGGCAAATTTGCCAACAACTTGGATGTAGAATCCTACCAAGACTACTTTGACCTAATGGATTACTTTAAGCAATACATCCATATCTTTGACAACCAAAAGTTTAATCAAAGAATCAAGGATTATTCCATGATTTACATCAAAAAATTGCTCAAAAGATATACCGACAAACGCGGCAAGGACTATCAATCCATTAAGCGCTTTGTCAGAGCTACCTTCTTGGAGTTGGGCTTCATGAATGCCAAAGAGCTCACCAACATGTTCAAGACTAAGCGTGTCCGCAAAAAAGTAGAAGAAGCTTAAAACGTAACTGTTTAGCCTAATACCAACTAAAAAATAGCCACAAAAGGTGCATCTTTAACAAAAAAGCCCTTTCTTTGGATATAATTTGGCGCAATATTCCTATAAAAGCGGGACATCTTTGATGTTCCGCTTCTTTTCTTTCGTACCGAAAAAAGGCAGACAACCGTCATCGGTCTATCCAAAAACAACATTCATAGAATTTTTTGCCCCTTAACACTGTCTTTTTCGTATCATTGCCCTTACAGATACTGACCAAACCAAAACCACCATGCTCCAACAATTTATCAAAGCCATTGAATCCTACTCCATCGCCATCAAATATATGTCCAAACGCTCCTTATGGCGCTGGCAGATTATTCCGGGTCTGATCTCTTTCTTTTTGGGGGCGGTTATTTTTGGCTTAGCCTATCAATTTGGGGACAATTTAGGCACCATCATGTCGAGTTGGTATCCTTTTGAGTTTGGTAAAAGCGCCGTTAACTGGTTTTTCATGCTAATGGGAAAAATTATGATTGTGGTGACCGGTCTGTTTTTGTATCGTTATATCCTGTTGATTGTGATTAGTCCTATGTTGAGTCTCCTTTCGGAAAAAGTAGAGCAGATTTATATGGATAATCCCCACCACCAAACCCCCGGTTTCAGTGTCCGACGCATGGCTCGAGACATTAGCCGCGGCGTACGCATTACGATGAGAAATCTAGTCCGGGAAATGAGCTTAACTATGTTGCTCTTTTTAATTGGATTTATCCCGGGATTTAGCGTGGCTACGGCTCCGATGACTTTTGGGGTACAGTCCTATTATGCCGGCTTCGGGAATATGGACTTCACCATGGAACGGTTCATGAATGTGCGGGAACGAGTCCAATTTGTCAAACGAAACAAAGGCCTTGCCATTGGCAACGGAGCCCTCTTCTTACTAATTCTTCTCATTCCTGTGGTCGGACTATTTTTTGCTCCGACCTTGGGCGTCATTGCCGCCACCATCGATGTTTTGGACGAAATGTAGGAACGAATGGCCGTTCATCCTTATCATACATAGTCAGGGTAATCGAAAGAAAGTTTTTATAATATGTTAGTCTATGTATGCACCATTTCTTACTCAAATTTTAGCAGTCCAATACCAAGAATTTGTAGAGTTTCTTAGTGTAAACTTAGTGTTATCTAAAGTGCTCTTAGT
>JALVCY010000284.1 GCA_027009605.1 Saprospiraceae bacterium | reverse complement strand
TTCATTTTTGCGGAAGCTTCTTGCTCGGCTTTCCAATTAGATTCTAGGGTAGAAATCTGCGATTGATACTTGCTGATTTGACTTTCGTAATCCGCTTTCATTTTTGCGGAAGCTTCTTGCTCGGACTTCCAATTAGATTCTAAGGTAGAAATCTGCGATTGATACTTGCTGATTTGACTTTCGTAATCCGCTTTCATTTTTGCGGAAGCTTCTTGCTCGGCTTTCCAATTAGATTCTAGGGTAGAAATCTGCGATTGATACTCGCTGATTTGACTTTCGTAATCCGCTTTCATTTTTGCGGAAGCTTCTTTTTCGGCTTTCCAATTTTTCTCCAAATTAGCAACTTTAGCCTTCCAGTCAGCGATTTGACGCTCATAATTAGCTTTAGACTTAGCAGCAGACTCCTTTTCAAAGCTTAGATTCTTTTCAAAGGTTGTAATTTGAGACATGAAATTAGCCACTTTATTTTCATGATCAGCTTTAAGCTTCACATTAGTTTCCTTGTGGAGCTTTAAATCTCCTTCTAATTTGCCGACTTGGTCAGTCATCTTAGAAGCATAAGCTTGGTGCTCTTTTTTAGCTTTCGCAAAACTAACATTAACATTCTCTAGGTCTGCCTTAGCAGCATTCAAGTTTGATCTTAAAGATTTCACATCAGACTCTAGGGAGCCGACTCTGGTTTTATAGCCGGCCAGTTCGTTTTGGGAAGCCAAATACTTTGTTTTGTAGGAGCCCCAAATTAATTTGCCTAGCCCCAAAGCAATCAGTGACGGAATTAAGAAGCCAAGCACAGCTTGCCACATGGCCAAATCACAAAGGCTGAATAAGTACATCATTTTTGTTTTTGTTTTTTTGTGTTTTGTTAATTATTTGTAACTATTTAGATACCCACTATTTTGGTCAAAAAATGCCCTTTTTGCGCCTGTTTTTGCTAAAATTTTCTCACGTAGGGACGCACGGCCGTGCGTCCCTACTTCAACATACACAAAAATGCCTATTTTTTGCCTTAAAATAGGAGCACCTAAACAGTTACAATTATTTTAAAATTTTCAAGACAGTTCTTCTGTTCTTGACTCTATTCTCTTCGGAAGTATTGGGTACCATTGGATTGGTTTCTCCATCGGAATGGGTCAATACTTGAGATTTGGGTACGCCCTTATGAATCAAGTACTTAGCCACCATATCGGCACGTTTCTGTCCCAATCTCATATTCCGTTTGGCATCTCCGCGATCACAAGTATGACCGGTCAAGTCCACTTTTTCACCGGAAGCAATGACTCTTTTGGCTACTTCGTCCAAATATTGCTCTATTTCTGTGCTGTTCAGTTTAGAAGAAGAATTCAGCGGGAAGTAAATCACCACTTCATCTTTGGTTTCCACAATCGCTTTAGAGACCCGGCGTCCATGAAACTCTGCTGCCGCAAAAGGATGCTCTTTGTCCAATTGATCCACCACTCTAGCCTCTAAAATAATTCTATCATCCGGCAAATAGCCGGCAAATAATTTTTTGGTAGCGTCAGCTCTGGCTAATCCCATATTGTCGAAAGACGAATTATTCTTTTCATCTTTGGTATATAAGCCTACAATCTCAAGCTTGTCCGAATCCCCCAACGTCCCGATAATCGAATCTCGGTACGCAGCAAATCCGGAATTGGTAATAGCGGCTCCACTCGCCCAATTAAAAACCAATGGCCCCAAAGATTTAGTGGGTACTGCCGGCGTCGTAACTGACACCTTAGGAACTGCCACACAACACGTTTTGTGGGCAAAATTCACTCCCCAAAGCCCTGCACCGACTAGAGCTGTCCAGAGCCCTGCAAGAAAATACTTCATACTCCTAGCATTTAAAACCTACATAAAACGACACCTGCACACAAACCCACTACTAAGAGATCAACCATCACAAAGATAGATGCTCTTCGATTCCAAGTACTCAGTCGTTCATGCAAATCAGATTATAGAAAAAATTAATGTGCCGCAAAGATAATAAAATTTTTAAATAATTCCCAAAATGTGACAGGTCATTTTATTATATTTATTTTTTCACCTATATTTAAGTCGCTAACTTTCGGTTTTTTATACGACTAAATACATTTTTTACCCATTTTTTGGACTTTTCAAAAATTTATGCACTTCCAAATATTTGAAGCTTATGGAAAGTTCTAAATAAAAAAAAGAATTACCTTAGCACCCCAAAAAAAGTCAATATGTCTGACCTTATGAATTTCAAGCTAACAGAATACAGTCACGGCTCAGGCTGTGGGTGCAAGATTTCCCCCAAAGTACTTGATAAAATACTAGAAGTCAAAGACCAATCCATGCCGATTGACTTCCCCAATCTTATTGTCGGCAACGGCGAGCGAGACGATGCGGCAGTGATTGACTTAGGAGATGGCACGGCGATTATTTCTACGACTGATTTTTTTATGCCTATTGTCGATGACCCCGAAGATTTTGGACGCATCGCCTCCGTCAATGCCATCAGTGATATTTATGCCATGGGTGGTGAGCCTTTGATGGCAATAGCTATTTTGGGCTGGCCTATTGACAAATTACCCGCCGAAGTGGCGAATGCAGTCGTCGCCGGCGGCCGCAAAGCTTGCTCAGAAGCCAATATCCCCTTGGCAGGAGGCCATAGTATAGATAGCCCCGAACCCATCTTTGGACTAGCCGTCACCGGCAGAGTCCCGATGGCCATGCTTAAAAAAAATGGTGGTGCCACCAAGGACTGTCTTTTTTACTTGACCAAGCCCATCGGTGTAGGCATCTTAGCAACCGCCCAAAAAAGAAAAATCCTAAAACCCGAACACCAATCCATCGCCCGGAACTCCATGGTCATTCTCAACAAAGTGGGAGCGGCTTTCGCCAAATTGCCTTACGTCAAAGCTCTTACGGATGTCACCGGATTTGGTATTTTAGGCCACTTAAAAGAAATGTGTGAAGCCTCCGGTGTCAAAGCCGAAATTGATTTTGATGCAGTCCCCTTATTAGATAAAGAAGTCATCGACTATTACATCAGCCAAAAATGTTATCCGGGGGGCAGTAAGCGCAATTGGGACAGCTACGGACATGTAGTGGGAGAACTCACTGATTATCAAAGAATTATCTTGACAGACCCGCAGACTAGCGGCGGATTATTGGTCGCTGTAGAAGCAGCATCACAAGCGGAGTTTGAAGCTTTCGCAAAAAAAGAAGGACTCCTCCTGCAGCCGATGGGGCAGTTTCTTGATGCAAACCATCCCGGGGCGTTGATTGAGCTAAAAAATTAAGAACTGCTTTCAAGCTCCGTAGAGACGCACGGCCGTGCGTCCCTACGTCAACATCCACAAAAATGCCTATTTTCTATCTAAAAATTGGGTCATCCAAACAGTTACTTATTTTTTTCCCTTATATTTGTGGTTATATACTCCGATTATGAAAAAACCACTAAAAAAAGTCATTCCTGCTTTTCTGCTTGGCCTACTCATTTTGGGCAGCTACACCTATGTGTGTCAACAAGAATACCTCGCCAATAGTATGTCCACCGCCCAACTTCAAGAACAATTAAAGGAAAGTACGGCGCCATTCATTGACTTAAAACTCGTT